>JALYVG010000184.1 GCA_030853345.1 Actinomycetota bacterium
GTGCAGAACGGGCCGCCCTGGCCCGGTGGCGTCCGGGAGGGCGGCCGGCAAGGGTTCGCGGCCGCCGACCACGCGGCGCTGGTGGCCGCGGCCGGTACGGTCGCGCGCGGCTTGGCCGGTGACTTGCGTGGTGCACGCGTGCTGGTGCTGGGCACCGAGGAGCTGATGTACGCGCCGCTGCAGATCGCGCTCGCCCTGGGCGGTCTCGGTGTCGCCGACGTGCGGTTCTCCACGACGACCCGATCACCGGTCTTCGCTGTCGACGAGCCGGGCTACCCGATCCGTACCGCGCTGACGTTCCCGAGCCACGACGATCCTGCCGACGGGCCAGGGGAGCGCTTTGCCTACAACGTCGCCCCCGGCGCGGACGGGCCCCGGTTCTCCGACATCGTCCTGGTGGTCGATGACGCGGCTGACACGCCGCAGCTGCACGCTGCCGGCGGCCTGGTCTGGCAGCTTCAGCGGGTCTGCGACCAGGTGCACCTGCTGACGGTGCCGGCCTACCGCCCACTGGGCGCGCTGCCCGAGCCGTTGTTCGGCCCGGCCTTCGGCAGCTACCGGGCCGACGAGGTGGCCTGGCTGCTCAGCGATCTGTCGTCGCATGATCTGGAAGCGCCCACCGAGGAGCGCGAAGAGGCGATCCAGGCCGGCGGGGCCCACTACGCGGAGTCCTTGCCTATCGAGTACCAGCCCAGCGCGGAGTACCAGGAGCTGTTCGCCCTCGCCCTGGCCGAGTCGGCCGGCCGGCTGGCCCACGCGGTTGGCGTCGTCACCGAGTTGGTGCTGGCCGAGCGCGGTCCGCGCACCGTGCTTGCCTCGCTGGCGCGGGCCGGCACGCCGGTCGGGATCCTGATGCGCCGGTGGGCGCAGCACGGCCACGGCTGGGACCTGCCGCATTACGCGGTCAGCATCGTGCGCGGACGCGGCATCGACACCGTCGCGCTGCGCTACCTGGCCGCCAAGCACGACTCTGCCGAGGTCATGTTCGTCGACGGCTGGACGGGTAAGGGCGCGATCGCCCGTGAGTTGGCGGCCGCCGTCGTGTCGGCGAACGCCGAACTCGGCGCCGCGTTCTCCCCGGACCTGGCGGTGCTCGCCGATACCGGGCATTGCGTCGAGATGTTCGGCACACGCGAGGATTACTTGATCCCGTCGGCCTGCCTGAACTCCACGGTGTCGGGGTTGGTCTCGCGCACGGTGCTTAACGCCGCGCTTATCGGGCCCGGTCAGTTCCACGGCGCCAAGTTCTACGCGCAGCTGTCCGACGCGGATGTATCGACGGTTTTCCTCGATGCGGTCACCGCTGAGTTCGATGCGGTCACCGGTGCGGTGGCTCGCGATTGGTCCGTCCTGCAGGCCGCCGATCGCACACCGACCTGGTCCGGTTGGGCCGCCGTGCAGGCGATCTGCGCCGAGTACGGGATCACCGACGTGAACCTGGTCAAGCCCGGCGTGGGGGAGACGACCCGTGTCTTGCTGCGCCGGGTCCCGTGGCGGGTGTTGATGCGGCCGGACGCCGCCGGCGAACTCGGGCATGTCACGCTGCTGGCGCGCCAGCGCGGGGTCGAGATCGTCGAGGTCCCCGACCTGGCCTACAGCTGCGTCGGCCTGATCCACCCCGGCTTCACCCGCCCGGGCGGCGGCAACGCGGCGTGACCGTCCTCGCGGCCAGTGATCTCGATCGAACGCTGATCTATTCGGCGAAGGCGGCCCGGCTGCGTGGTCAGCAGCCGCCGGTGGTGTGCGTCGAGATCCACGACGGCAAGCAGGTTTCCTTCATGACCGCGGTGGCGGCGCAGGCGCTCGTCGCGCTCGCCGCGGCAGCCACCCTGGTGCCGGTCACGACGCGGATACCGGCTCAGTTCGAGCGGGTGACTCTGCCCGGGCCGGCGCCGAAGTACGCGATCGCCGCAAACGGCGGGATCCTCTACATCGACGGCGAGCAGGACCGGGCGTGGTCGGCGCAGATGGCGCGGGCCCTGGCCGGCAGCTTTCCGCTGGCCGACGTGTGGGAGCAGGCCGGGCACGTTTGCCGGCCGGACTGGACGATCAAACTGCGCAACGCCGCCGAGCTGTTCTGCTACGCGGTGGTGCGCCCGGAGCGTCTGCCTGATGGATTTGTCAGCGATATCAGCGGATGGGCGGCTGAGCGTGGATGGCGGGTGTCGCTGCAGGGCCACAAGTTGTACTGGGTGCCCGAGGCGCTGACCAAGAGCGCTGCGGTGGCCGAGGTGGGCCGCCGGATCGGGGCGGACCTGGTGCTGGCGGCCGGCGACTCACTGCTCGACACCGACCTGCTGCTGGCGGCCGACCGCGGGATTCATCCCCGCCACGGCGAGCTCTACGACACGGGATGGTCGGCGCCGAACGTCGTTCAGACGACGGCCGCTGGCGTGTGCGCCGGTGAGGAGATCGTCGAATGGTTCGCCGCAATGGTGGCTGGGGTCAGTGACGGCGGCGGCGCACGATGAGGATCAGCAGGATCACCAGCGCGAGGATCGGGAGGAGCCGCTTGGCCAGCGCCGGGCCGGCCGATTCGATCAGGTTGATCGGCTCGACGTCATCGACGGTGCGCCGCGGCTGGGCTGCCGGGCGCGAGGGCAGCGCGGTCACGGGCGCAACCTTCTCCTCGGTGTCCGCAGCGGTGCCAGCCCGCTCGGTGGCAGTCGGTTGCGCCTGCGCTGGTGGGACGGCCGGCTTGGCGGCCCCCGCCGCGGCATCGGGCGCTGATACGGACGCGGAGGCAGCAGCCGTCGCGTTCGCCGCGGCGACGGCTCCGGACGCCGCCTCGCTCGGGTGCGCATCAGGCGCGTCAGCCTTGCCCGGAGCCGCCTTGACCGCGGCAGCCTTGCCCGGGGCAGCCTTGCCCGGAGCAGCCTTGCCCGGAGCAGCCTTGCCCGTAGCAGCCTTGCCCGTAGCAGCCTTGACCGGGCGGGCCGTCGCCTCGGCGGACGTGGCGGTACCGGCCTTGGCCAGCTCGGCCGCAGTGTCGGAGTCGCCCGTGGCCTTGCGTCGCGGCCTCGGCCTGGGCCGGGGGGTGGTGGGCGTCTCGTCCGACACGGCTGTCTCCATGGATGGGGTGGGTGATTCCGAACGGGGACTGGCAGATGCGTCCGTCATCGCACCATCTGTGAGCTTGCCGGCCAAACAGTCGGCGAACTGCCCGATCAACTTGTTGCCGACGTCGACCATCACCCCACGGCCGAACTGGGCCGGTTTTCCGGTGATGTCGAGGTCGGTGATCACGTCGACCTTCGTCGAGCCCCTCGACTCGGTGAGGGTGGCGGTCACCTTCGCGTTGGCGGTTCCGCTGCCGCGCGAGTCGCGTCCGCGGGCGTCGATCACGGCACGGTGCGCCGTCTCGTCCTTCTCGACGAAGCTCGCCCTGCCCTTGTAGGTGAGCCCGATCGGGCCGAGCTTCACCTTCACCGTGCCCGTGAAGTCGTCGCCATCGACGGAATCGATGGCTGCGCCGGGCATGCATGGCGCGATCAACTCGATGTCGAGCAGCACCCGCCAGGCGTCGTCGATCCCTACCGGGACGGTGAAGGAGTGCTCGAGCCGCACGGATCTAGCTCCCCGCCGCGAGTACCGCGCGCTTGGTCAAGACCCGGGCAAGGTGCTGACGGTAATCCGCCTGGCCAGAAAGGTCACTCGGAGCGTCGGTGCCTTCGGCGGCGTGCTCGGCCGCCGCACCGATCGCCTCGGCCGATGCATCCGCGCCGGCCAGCGCCCGCTCCACCGCCGTTGCCCGCAAGGGCGTCGAACCCATGTTGGTCAGCCCGACCCGTGCCTCGGCGACCGACCCGTTCTCGCGGCGGACCAGGGCGGCCACCCCGACGATCGACCACGCCTGGGCCACCCGGTTGAACTTCTCGTAATGCGATGACCAACCCGCACCCAGTTTGGGCACCCGCACCGCGGTGAGGATCTCGTCGGGCCGCAGCGCCGTCGTCAGGTAGTCGAGGAAGAAGTCCGCCACGGCGATACGCCGCTCGCCGGACGGGCCTGTCGCCACCAGCTCACAGTCCAAGGCGAGCGCGACCGCACCGAGGTCACCGGCCGGGTCGGCGTGGGCCAGCGAGCCGCCGAACGTGCCGCGATAACGCACCTGCGGGTCGGCCACCGTCTTCGTGGTCTGCGCTATCAACGGCGCGTGCTCGGCGACCAGAGGGTCGTGGATGACGTCGTGGTGGCTGGTCATCGCACCGATCACGATCGCGTCGCCGTCGTCGCGGACGCCCCTGAGCTCGGCCACGTGGCCCAGGTCGACGAGCGTGGACGGGTAGGCCAGGCGCAGCCGGAGCACAGGCAGCAGCGATTGACCGCCGGCCAGCACCTTGCCGTCGTCACCGGCAGCGCCGATCGCGGAGACCGCTTCGGCCAGCGAATCCGGCCGGACGTAGTCGAACGCAGCGGGGATCACAGCTGGCCACCTTCCGGGCCCGAGCCGTCGGAGGTCGTCGTACTCGCTCCGCCGTAGGCCGTGGTGCCACCCTCGGCCCGGTCAGACTTCTCCGCACCCGAATGCACCGCGCGCCAGACTCGTTCGGGGGTGGCCGGCATTTGGATGTCGTTGACACCGAAGGGCCGCAGCGCGTCGACGATAGCGTTGACGACCGCCGGCGTGGAGGCGATCGTGCCCGCCTCGCCGACGCCCTTGACGCCGAGCGGGTTGCTGGTGGCCGCCGTCTCGGTGCGGTCGGTCGTGAACGTCGGGAGGTCCGCCGCCGACGGCAGCGTGTAGTCCACGAAGGTGCCGGTGGTGAGGTTGCCGGCGTCGTCGAACACCGCCTCCTCGAACATGGCCTGCGCGATGCCCTGCGCGAGCCCACCGTGCACCTGCCCTTCGATGATGAGCGGGTTGATCGGCGTGCCGACGTCGTCGACGCAGACGTACTTGCGGATCGTCGAGCGGCCGGTCTCGGTGTCGACGTCGATCGCGCACAGGTGCGTGCCGTGCGGGAAGGAGAAGTTCTGCGGGTCATAGGTCGCGTCGGAGTCCAGGCTGGGCTCGACACCATCGGGCAGGTTGTGCGCGAGGAAGGTCGCGAACGCGACCTCACCGATTGACACCGACGAGCCGGGCGATCCCTTGACGTTGAACGAGCCGGCTTCGAAGTCGAGGTCGTCCTCATTCGCCTCGAGCAGGTGCGCGGCGATGCGGCGGGCCTTCTCGACGACCTTGTCGGCGGCCTGCACGATCGCGATGCCCCCGACCGCGAGCGAGCGTGAGCCGTAGGTGTCCAGCCCCTTGGGGGAGGACTGGGTGTCACCGTGGATGATCTCGATGTCCTCGAACGCGACGCCCAGTCGGTCGGCGACGATCTGGCTGAACGCCGTCTCGTGCCCCTGTCCGTGCGGGCTGGACCCGGTCACGACCTCGACCTTGCCCGTGGCCAGCATGCGCACCGACGCGTGCTCCCAGCCACCCGCGCCGTAGGCGAGCGAGCCGAGCACCCGCGACGGCGCCAGCCCGCACATCTCCGTGAACGTCGAGATGCCCAGGCCCAACTGCACTGGATCCTTGCGCTCGCGGCGCTCGGCCTGTTCGCGGCGCAGGTCGTCCCAGCCGATCAGGTCGAGCGCCTTCGCTGTGGCGGCCTCGTAGTTGCCGCTGTCGTAGGTCAGCCCGCACACCGTCGTGAACGGGAACTCCTCGTGCGTTATCCAGTTCTTGCGCCGCAGGTCCATCGGGTCCATGCCCAGCTCGACGGCGAGTTCGTCCATGATCCGCTCGACCGCGAACGTCGCCTCGGGCCGCCCGGCGCCGCGGTAGGCGTCCGTCGCGGTTTTCGTGGTGAAGATGCCCTCGCACACGAACCGGTAGGCCGGGAACTTGTAGATCGCCGGGTACATGAACGCGCCGAGAATAGGCACACCCGGCCCGACCAAGCGCAGGTAGGCGCCCATGTCGGCGAGCAGGTGGATGTCCAGGCCGGTGACGGTGCCGTCGCGCTGTGCGGTGATCGTGACGTCCTGGATCTGGTCACGGCCGTGGTGGGCAGACATCAGGCTCTCCGAGCGCGACTCGGTGTACTTGGCCGGCTTGCCCAGCCTGCGGGCAACCAGCGTCGTGATGACCTCCTCGGGGGTCACCGGGATCTTGCCCCCGAACCCGCCGCCGACGTCGGGCGCGATCACCCGCACCTTGTGCTCGGCGATGCCGAGCGTCAGCCCGAGCATCGTGCGCAGGATGTGGGGCACCTGGGTCGAGGACCACACCGTCACGCCTTCGCCGAGCGGCTGCACGACGGTCGAGCGCGGCTCCATGAACCCGGGTATCAGGCGCTGCTGGATGAAGCGCCGCGTGACCGTCACCTCCGCGTTCGCGAGCGCGTCGTCGATCGGGGCTCCGGTGCCGGCGGCGCCGGACTCGAAAGCCCAGGTGTAGGACCGGTTGGACGTGGTGTTGGGGTGTACCAGCGTCGCCCCCTCGGCGATCGCCGCTTCCATGTTCAGCACGGCTGGCAGCGGCTCGTACTCGACCTCGATCGCCTCCAGGGCGTCCTGAGCCGAGACCTTGTCGCGAGCGGCGATCACCGCTACCGCCTCGCCGACGTGATTGACCTGCGTGACGGCCAGGCTCGGCGCGCCGGGGTTGACCATGTCCGGGGTGACCGGCCACGCGCACGGCAGGTCGCCCTGCGTGTCGGCGAAATCCTGGCCGGTGTAGACGGCGATGACGCCGGGGCGCTTGGCGGCCTCGGACGTGTCGATCGAGGTGATGGTGGCGTGTGCCATCGGGCTGCGCAGGATGGCGAGGTGCACCATGCCCGGCAGGGTCATGTTGTCCGTCCACGTGGTGCGCCCAGTGATGAGGTGCTGGTCCTCCTTGCGGGGACGGGACTGGCCGATCTCTGCGGTGCGGGCGTCGGTCACGGCGGTCATGACTGGCTCCCAGTCGGGCTCATGGTGCCCGCCGCGGCCTGGATCGCGCGCACGATGTTCTGGTAGCCGGTGCAGCGGCAGAGGTTGCCCTCGATGCCTTCGCGAATCTCGTGCTCGGACGGATCGGGGTTGTTCTGCAGCAGGTCGCGCGCCGCCATCATCATGCCCGGGGTACAGAACCCGCACTGCAGCCCGTGCAGATCGTGAAAGGCCTGCTGGATCGGGTGCAGGGTGCCGTCCTCGGCAGCCAGCCCCTCGACGGTGAGGATCTCACTGCCGTCGGCCTGGACGGCCAGCACCGAGCAACTCTTCACGCTGTGCCCGTCGAGGTCGACCGTGCACGCGCCGCAGTTGCTGGTGTCGCAGCCCACGACTGTGCCGACCTTGCCCAACTGCTCGCGGAGATAATGGACGAGCAGCGTTCTGGGCTCCACCTCGTCCGTGTATGCGATTCCGTCGACAGTGACGTTGATCCGAGTCATCGGGCCTCCAGGTCGGGAGACCGACGCTACCCAACTGTGACGTGCATTACGAGGGTTCGCCCCGCTCGGTAGTCGCTGTTCGCTCACCGTGATCCACTTCGTGGTGAATTGGTCCATCGATCGCCCGGAGCTGCCTGCCGGAGCCGTTCCAGCGGGCGGCGATGAGCTCGGCGGCAATCGAGATGGCGGTCTCTTCGGGGGTGCGGGCGCCGACGTCCAGGCCGATCGGGGCATGCAGGCGGGCGAGCTCCTCGTCGGTCATCCCCAGCTCGCGCAGGTGCTTGAGCCGATCGTCGTTCGTGCGGCGCGAGCCCATGGCCCCGACGTAGGCCAGCGGCATCCGCAGCGCGATCTCAAGCAGGGGCACGTCGAACTTCGGGTCGTGGGTGAGCACGCAGACGACGGTGCGGGCGTCGACCTCGGTGTCGCGCAGGTAGCGGTGCGGCCATTCGACCACTACCTCCTCCGCGTCCGGGAAGCGCTTGGCGGTAGCGAACGTCGGCCGGGCGTCGCACACCGTCACGCGGTAGCCGAGGAAGGCACCCACCCGCGCTACGGCTGCGGCGAAGTCGATAGCACCGAAGACGATCATCCGCGGCCGCGGTGCGTAGGACGCGACGAACACCGCGATGTCGTCGCCGCGCCGTTCGCCGTCGGGCCCGTAGTGCACGACACCGGTCTGGCCCAGCAGCAGCATCCCTTCGACGTCGTCGCGCACCGCGTCGTCGAGCCGCTCACTGCCCAGCGAGCCGGACGCACCGTCCTCGCGGACGATGAGGCGGCGGCCGAGCCGGTCCGGGGCGCTACCGCTGATCAACGTCGCGACCGCCACCGGGCGGCCCTCGCGGACGTCCTGAGCGACGTCACCGAGCTCGGGGAAGCTGTCCTGGTTCACCTGCTCGACAAAGATGTCGATGATGCCGCCGCAGGTGAGCCCCACGACGAAGGCGTCGTCGTCGCTGATGCCGTAACGCTGCAGGAGCGGCGCGCCGCCGTCGCGGACCGCCTCGGCCAGTTCGTAGACCGCGCCCTCGACGCAGCCTCCCGACACACTGCCGACGACGCTGCCCTCCGGGCCGACCAACATCGACGCGCCCGGTTGGCGCGGAGCAGACTTCCACGTGCCCACGACGGTGCCTACGCCGATGGTCTCGCCGGCACGCCACCACGCCTCCAGTTCGGTCATGACGTCACGCACGCGCAATCACCTCGGCAACGTTGCGGAGCGCGTCGAAACTGTGACCGGCGACGAGCTCGTCGATGTGGGGCAGTGCCGCCAACATACCTCCGGTTGCGGGCGCGAACCCGGCCTTGCCGCGGTGCGGGTTGACCCATACGACCTTGTGCGACAAGCGAGCCAGCCGGGCCATCTGTTCAGCCAGCAGAGTGGCGTCCCCCCGCTCCCAGCCGTCGGAGGCGAGCACGACGACGGCGCGGCGGGCGGTGCCGCGCTGCCCCCAGCGGTCGAGGAACGCGCGCAATGACTCGCCCAGCAAGGTTCCGCCGCTCCAGTCGGGGATGGCCCGGCCGGCGGCGTGCAGGGCCAGATCGGGATCACGCAGCCGCAGTTGGCGGGTGACGCGGGTCAGCCGGGTGCTCACGGTGAACACCTCGGTGCTCGAGGGGGAGACCCGCACCGCGGCGTGGGCGAAGCGCAGCATGACGTCGGCGTAGGGCGACATCGAACCGCTGACGTCAAGCAGCAGGACGAGCCGGCGCGGCTTGTCGCGGCGGCGGTCGCGGACCAATAGGCCGGGCTCACCACCGTCGCGCAGCATCGTGCGCAGGGTGCGCCGGACATCGATGCGCTCCGAGCCGCCCCGCATGCGCCGCGGGGTACGCCGGGTCGCGACCCGCGGGGCCAGCAGGGCGATCATCCGATTCACCTCGTCGCGCTCGTCGGCGCTGAGTCCGGTGATGTCGTGGTGGCGCAGGATCTCGGCACCGCTCGCGGCGGTGGCCAGCGGATCGTCCTCGACGGCCTGTTCCTCCGCGGCAGCGTCGGTGATGAGCGGACGCAGTTGTGCCGTCCGGGAGGTCGTGGTCAGGGGCCCCGGGCCGGGCAGCCCCGGCCGGCGCTGCCGGAACCAGGCGTCGAACAGCGCGTCGAAGCGCGGTAGGTCGTCGGGTTCGGAGCACAGCGCGAGGCGAGCGGCCCAGTACACCTGCTCGACGTCGAGCGCGTCGACGCAGGCCAGCGCGGACAGGCTGGTCGTGAGCCGAGTGCGATCCGCGGCCACCCCGGCCGCCCGCAGCGCCCGCGCGAACCCCGTCATCGCGGTGACGGGATCGGGTGCCTGGGTGACGGTCACCGCGGACTTCCCTTCGCTTTGACCCCGCGAGCGTCGCGAATCGAGGTGCCGCGCGACGCTGGCGGGGTCAAAGACGAGGGTGGGGGGGTCAACGTCGAGGGTGGCGGGATCGGTGCGGCGCTCATCGGTGCTGTTCTGCCAGTTGGGGGAGGATGTCGCGCCGCACCCGGACCTCGTCCTCGTGGTACTTCACCGCGGCGCCCAGGGTGGCCGCCGCCACGTCGGGGTTCAGAGCCGCGGCGCCCATGATGTGCATCGCGCGGGCCCAGTCGATCGTCTCTGCGATGCCGGGCGGTTTGAGCAGGTCGGACTCGCGCAGCCGGCTCACCGCGGCGGCGACGTCGCGGGCGAGCTTCTCGCTCACCTCGGGGATGTGGCGACGGACGATCTCGACCTCGCGGGCGAACTCCGGGTGGGGGACCCAGTGATAAAGGCAGCGGCGCTTGAGCGCGTCGTGCACCTCGCGGGTGCGGTTGGAGGTGAGCACCACGAGGGGCGGCGTCTGGGCGCGGATCGTCCCCAGCTCGGGAATCGTGACCGCATTGTCGGCGAGCACCTCGAGCAGGAACGCCTCGAATTCGTCGTCGGCGCGGTCGATCTCGTCGATGAGCAGCACCGACGGACTCTGCTCGAGCGCCTGCAGGATCGGTCGGGCCACGAGGAAGCGCCGGTCATAGAGGGAGGCTTCGAGCGCGGCGGTGTTGGCGCCGTCGCCTGCGGCCCGCAGATGCAGGATCTGGCGGGGGAAGTCCCAGTCGTAGAGGGCCTGGCTGGCATCGATGCCCTCGTAGCACTGCAGCCGCACCAACCGCGCGCCGGTAATCTCGGCCAGGGCCTGCGCGAGAGCCGTCTTGCCGACCCCTGGATCGCCCTCCAGGAACAGCGGCCGGCCCATCCGGATGGCCAGGTACGCGGCCGTGGCCACGCCGATGTCGGGCAGGTAGCCGACCCGGTCCAGGGCGTCGGAGACTGCCGTCGGGTTGTCGAACGAACTCGGCTGCATCCTTCGAGCATCCCTGCCCGCCGCCGTTCCCGCATAGTCTGGCCTGCGTGGCGGGGGTGGTCGGGGCGGTACTCGCGGCCGGATCGGGCAGCCGCATGGGCTCACCGAAGGCAGAGATGACGATCGATGGGGTGCGCCTCGTCGATCGGGCGGTCGCCGCGCTCACCGACGGCGGCTGCGAGGACGTCATTGCCGTCGTGCGTGCCGGAGTGGCTGTGCCCGGTGCCCGTGCCGTGGTCAACTCCGACCCCGACCGTGGCATGCGTTCCTCGCTCAGGCTGGCGATCGAGGCCGCCGGTGCCGCCGAGGCGCTCGCCGTCCTGCTGGTCGACATGCCGGGCGTGACCGCGGCGGTGGTGCGCGGCGTGATCACGGGCTGGACTCCGGGCCGGATCGCGGTGGCCGGTTACGCCGGCCGGCGTGGTCATCCCACCGTGATGTCGCCCGAGGTGTGGCGGCTGGCGCTGCGGTACGCCGGGCGCGACGAAGGTGCGCGTGTGCTGCTGGCCAGCCGCCCCGACCTGCTCGACGAGATAGCGGTCGACGGGGATCCCACCGACCTCGACACACCCGCCGATGTGGCCCACTGGACCCCTCGCCGGAGCGACAACTCCGGTGGATGAGGTGACCGATGAGTAGGCTGCCGCCGTGGCTTTGATCAAGACCGATTTGCTCACCAAGAAATACGCCAAGGTCACCGCGGTTTCGGATCTGACCCTGGAGATCGGCACAGGCGTGGTCGGGCTGATCGGGGCCAACGGTGCCGGCAAGTCGACGTTCATCAAAATGGTGCTGGGCCTGCTCCCTCCGACGTCGGGCACCGCGACTGTGCTGGGCCTCGACATCGCCACCCAAGGCCCGCAGATCCGTGAGCAGGTGGGGTACATGCCCGAACACGACTGCCTGCCGCCCGATGTGTCGGCCACCGAGTTCGTCGTCCACATGGGCCGACTGGCCGGGCTGCCCAAGACCGCGGCCAAGGAACGGACGGCGGACACGCTGCGCCACGTCGGGCTCTACGAGGAGCGCTACCGTCCCATAGGCGGCTACTCCACCGGCATGAAGCAGCGGGTCAAGCTCGCCCAAGCCCTGGTCCACGACCCCAAGCTCGTGCTGCTCGACGAGCCGACCAATGGCCTGGACCCGGCCGGCCGCGACGACATGCTCGGCTTGATCCGCCGCATCGGGACCGAGTTCGGCATTTCCGTGCTGGTCGCCTCCCACCTGCTCGGCGAACTCGAGCGGGTGTGCGACCACGTCGTGGTCATCGACTCCGGCCGGCTGCTGCGTTCGTCGTCTACCGCTGACGTCACCGCGGTGAGCGGGCACATCGCCGTCGAGGTCAGCGAGCGCACCGATGATCTCGCCGTCGCCCTGCGGACGGCTGGGCTCGGGGTGACTGCCGTCGGCAGCCTCCTGGAGATCGACTTCGCGGACGACACCACCTACGACATCGTGCGGGACAACGTGGCCCACCTCGGGCTGGGCCTGATCCGTATGGAACAACGGCGGCACCGCATGTCAGAGATCTTCACCGATCCGGCAGGAGCGCTCGATGTCCAGGCCGTCTGATCCCGGCGCCGTGCGGCCCGCTCGCAACCGGGGAGTCATCCACGACCTGGGCTACCGCCACTACGACGGCCCTCGGCTGGGCCGCGCCGTCATCACGCGGGCGTTGTTCTTCGAGAGCGCCAAGGGCGCGTATGGACTCGGCCGCTCGGCTCGCTCCAAGGTCATGCCCATGCTCCTGCTGGCTGCGATGTGCCTGCCCGCACTCATCATCTCCATCGTCACCGTCGTGACGCAGGCTGACGCACCGGACTACACGGCCTACCTCGTGAACACCGAACTGTTGACCATGGTCTACCTCGCGAGCCAGTCCCCGGCCAGCGTGTCGCGTGATCTGCGGTTCCGGGTCATCTCGCTCTACTTCTCCCGCCCGATCCGCCGCATCGACTATGTCGCAGCCAAGTACGCGGCCATGGTGGTCGCGCTGTTGGTGTTCACCGTGCTGCCGCTCACGATCCTGTTCGCGGGTGCGCTGCTGGCCAAGCTGCCGGTCGGCGACCAGGTCCCCAATTACCTGCGTGCCCTGGCGGGCGCGGGACTGCTCGCGCTGGTGCTGGCCGGCATCGGATTGGTGATCGCGGCACTCACGCCACGGCGCGGACTCGGTGTGGCAGCCGTTATCGCGGTACTGGCGTTGCTCGCCGGTGTGCAGGGTTTCGTGCAGGCCATCGCCAATGACAACGGCCGCGACACTGTCGCCGGTTACGCGGGGCTCATCTCGCCGTTCACCATCGTCGACGGCGTGCAGAGCGCCCTGCTGGGGGCCCACACGGTGCTTCCGGCGCAGCCACCCGGCATCGGCGGCGGGTTGTTGTTCCTGCTCGCTGCACTGGTGATTGTGGCCGGGAGCTTCGGCATCCTGCTGATGCGCTACCGAAAGGTGTCCATCTGATGCTTCGGGCCGGACGGACGGCATGAGCACGCTGCTGCTGGACAACGTGTCGCGGTGGTTCGGCAACGTGGTAGCCGTGAACGACGTCACGATGACGATCGGGCCTGGTGTCACCGGACTGCTCGGCCCCAACGGCGCCGGCAAGTCGACGTTGATCAACATGATGGGCGGGTTCCTGGCCCCGTCCTCGGGCACGGTCACGCTCGACGGCGAACCCACCTGGCGCAATGAGCAGATCTACCGCAGGATCGGGCTCGTCCCCGACCGCGAGGCGATGTACGACGTGGTGACGGGCTGGCAGTTCGTCCTGGCCAACGCAAAGTTGCACCGGCTGCCGGACCCGGAGGCGGCCGCACACCGGGCACTGGAGACCGTGCAGATGATCGACGCGAAGGACCGCGACATCTCGGGCTACTCCAAGGGCATGAAGCAACGCGTCAAGATGGCGACTGCGCTGGTTCACGACCCGCCGGTCCTGCTGCTCGACGAGCCATTCAACGGCATGGATCCGCGCCAGCGCCTGCAACTGATGGGCCTGCTGCAGGCGATGGGCGACGAGGGACGCACCGTGCTGTTCAGCTCGCACATCCTCGAGGAGGTGGAGCAGATCGCAGCCAGCATCCAGGTGATGGTCGCCGGGCGGCATGCCGCTTCCGGTGGCTTCCGCGAGATCCGCCAGCTGATGACCGAACGCCCGCACCAGTACACGATCCGATCCGACAACGACCGGGCGCTCGCTGCGGCGATCATCGCCGAGCCCAGCGCGTCGGGGGTCGAGTTGGAAACGGCCCACGATCCCGAGAGCACCGCCGTACGGCCCGGCGCAAGCGTCGGACGGCGCGACGGGTCCGGCGCGCTGCACGTTCAAGCCACCGATTTCGCCAGCTTCGTGCACCTGCTGCCGCAGTTGGCCAGCCGGCACAACATCCGGCTCTATGAAGTGACCCCGGCCGACGAATCCCTGGAGAGCGTCTTCGCCTACCTGGTCGCGCGATGAACGCGACGGTCGCCCAACTCACCGCGCGCAGCCTGCTCGGCGGCAAGCGGACCATTCTGTTGATCGCATTGCCCGCCGTGCTGATCTTGCTGGCCCTGATTGCCCGCGGCCTGGCCGGGCGGGACGACAAGGTGGCGGTGGGGGTGCTTGGTGGCTTCGCCCTGGCCACCCTGGTACCGCTGCTCGGCCTCATCGCCGGTACCGGCGCGATCGGGCCGGAGATCGACGACGGGTCGATCATCTACCTGCTGTCCAAGCCGTTGAGCCGATTCTCCATCGCCACGACGAAGATCGTCATCGCGGTCGCCGTGATCTCGGTCTTCGCGGCCGTGCCGACCCTGCTGGCCGGCTTGATCCTGGCCGGACCGTCGAACCTGGCGGTTGCCTTCGCGCTGGGCGCCCTGATTGCCGGTGCTGCCTACGGAGCACTGTTCGTCCTGCTGGCCGTGATCACCCGGCACGCGGTCGTGATCGGACTGCTCTACGCGTTGATCTGGGAGACGCTGGTCGGCAACTTTGTGCCCGGCGCGCAGGCGCTGAGCATCCAGCAGTGGGCGCTGGCCGTCACCCAGAGGGTGCTCGGCGGTCAGGCGAGCACGCTGAAGGTCGACTCCGCCGTCAGCCTCGCGGTCGGCGTCGTGTTCCTGCTCATCGTCATCGTGGGCGGAACCTGGTACGCAGGCTGGCGGCTGCGCAGCCTGCGCCTCACCAGCGACGA
>JALYVG010000201.1 GCA_030853345.1 Actinomycetota bacterium
CCGTCGCGGCCGCCGGGGCGTCCCTCGAGCTTCCAGTCGCGGACGATGGCGGTGATCGCGCCGACGACCTGCTCACCGTCACCCAGCACGGCTGCGTCGACGAAGTCAGCGATCGGTTCGGGGTTGAACGCGGCGTGCCCGCCGGCGAGGACGATCGGGTGGTCGTCGGTGCGGTCGGCGGCGTGCAGCGGGATGCCCGCCAGGTCGAGCGCGTTGAGCATGTTCGTGTAGCCGAGCTCAGTGGAGAACGAGATGCCGAACACGTCGAAGGCGGCGACGGGGCGGTGAGTGTCGACGGTGAACTGGCCGATGCCGTGCTCGCGCATCAGGGCTTCGAGGTCGGGCCAGACGGAGTAGGTGCGCTCGGCCAGCGCGTCGTCGCGTTCGTTGATGACCTCGTACAGGATCTGCACACCCTGGTTGGGCAGGCCGACCTCGTAGGCGTCGGGGTACATCAGCGCCCAGTGGACCGCGACGGCGTCCCAGTCCTTGGCCTGCGCGTTCAGCTCACCGCCGACGTACTGAATCGGCTTGCTGACGCGCGGCAGGAGTGGCTCCAGCCGCGGGAACAGGGACTCGATGGGCACGGGACCCCATGCTACGGGCCCCTAACCCCGTCTTTGACCCCGCGAGCGTCGCTGCGGTGGCTCGCCAGCAGCGATGCCGGGGTCAAAGACGGAAGTTTGGGGGTCTGGGAGGATGGGGCTGGTGCGCATACCGCCTCCGCAGTTGTTGCTGCTCGGCAGTATCGCCTCCGTCCAGTTCGGCTCGGCATTCGCCGACAAGCTGTTCGCGCAGGCTGGCCCCGGCGGGGTGGTGCTGCTCCGGCTCGCACTGTCGGCAGCCATGCTGCTCGCGATCAGCCGGCCCCGCCTGCGTGGCCACACCCGGGCCGACCTGCGCGCCGCGATGGCGTTCGGCCTGGTGCTGGGCGGGATGAACTGGAGTTTCTACGAAGCCCTGAACCGGCTGCCCCTCGGCGTCGCGGTGACGATCGAGTTCCTGGGTCCGCTTGCCGTGGCAGTGGCCGGTTCGCGGCGCCTGCTGGACGCCGTCTGGGTGGTGCTCGCCGGCGGAGGTGTGGCCCTGCTCGCCGTGCGCGGCGACACCCACGACATAGACCCGGTCGGCATCGCACTGGCGCTGCTCGCGGGTGCCTGCTGGGCGGGCTACATCCTGCTGTCCAAACGCGTCGGCGCCTCGTTCGCAGCGCTGGACGGCCTGGCCGTCGCCCTGGCCGTCGCCACGCTGCTCGTCCTGCCGGTAGGCATCGCCCAGGGCGGCGCCGCGCTGACCCAGCCGGGTGTGCTCGCCGGCGGGCTCGCGGTGGCCCTGCTCTCGTCGTTGATCCCCTACTCCCTGGAGATCGTCGCCCTGAGAAGGCTGACGGCGTCGACGTTCGGCCTGCTGATGAGCCTCGAGCCCGCGTTCGCTGCGCTGGCCGGAGTGATCGTCCTGAGCCAGCGGCTCACCGGGGTCCTGCTACTCGCGCTGGTCATGGTGGTGACCGCCAGTGTGGGCACCACGGTGGCGGGTCGTGCGGTGGGCAGCGCCGGAAACGAACCGCAGCCCTCAGCGTGACGCGCGCCGGCGCACGGCCTGCAGCAGGCCGATGGCCATGCCTTGGGCGAACATCGACGAACCGCCGTAGGACACGAACGGCAGCGGCAGGCCGGTGACCGGAGTCAGGCCGAGGTTCATGCCGATGTTCTGGAACGCCTGGAACGCGATCCAGCAGACGATCCCGACGGCCACCAGGCGCCCGGCGCGGTCGGATTCGGCGGCAATCCGCAGCCCGCGCCAGCACATCACCGCGTACAACCCGATCACGGCCAGGCCGCCGACGAGGCCGAATTCCTCGCCGGCCACCGAGAAGACGAAGTCGGTGCGCTGCTCCGGGACGAAGCCGCCATTGGTCTGTGGGCCGTCGAACAGGCCGGTGCCGAACAGCCCGCCGTTGGAAATGGCGATGTGCGCCTGCGTCACGTTGTATGCGGCCCCCTGCTTGTCCTGGCCGGGATGGGTGAACGAGGAGAACCGCTCCAACTGGTAGTCGGCGAGCAGGCCGCCCTTCACCGCGAGCACGGCGACGACGATGGTCAGGGCCAGCAGGCCGATCGTCCAGCGGGCCCGCACCCCGGCGGCGATCAACACCCCGAACGCGGCAGCCGCCAGCACCATCGCAGAACCGAGGTCCGGTTGCAGCATCACCAGCCCGAGCGGCACTGCGATCAGCGAGATCGCCATGAGCACGTCGACCGACGAGGGCGGCGCGTCGTCGGCACGTTCCGCGGCGCGCTGGGCGAAGAGCACCGCCATCCCCACGATCAGGCCCAGCTTCATGAATTCCGATGGCTGCAGCTCGAAATCCGCGCCGAGCCGGATCCAGGCGTGCGCCCCGTTCACCGTCGAACCCACCACGAACACCGCGGCCAGGCCGAGCAGGCTGACGACGTAGACGACCGGACCGAACAGTCGCAGCAGCCGGGCGTCGAAGCGCGACACGAGCACCATCAGCACGGCGGCGATAGCCAGGTTGAACACGTGCCGGTACAGGAAGCCCTCGGGGTTGCTGCCCTGAGCGCGTAGCAGGTCCCGCGTCGCCGCCCACACCAACACGGCGCCGACGAGCGAGAGCAGCAGCGCCGTCGCGATCAACGTCCAGTCATAGCCGCGGGCCCGGCGTTCCAGGGGCATGAGCGGCGCGGCGAGGGAGAACGGTGCGCGCGGGTCGCGGGCCAGCATCAGCGTCATCGGCTCACCCCGGCGCGGACGGCGCGAGTCGGCACGACGTCCGAAGCTTGCCGCTCACCGCGAGCCGCAGGCCGCGGTTCCGCGGGTGTCGACACCACGTGCACCTGCGGTGCGATCCTCGGCAACGTGGTCGCCGGGCGTGATCCCGGGATGACCGCAGGTCCGCCCACACCGAGCAGCCCGTCGTAGATGCGTTTGAGCATCGGCCCTGCGGCGGTCGCGCCGGTGCCCGCCTGCTCGACCATGCCGACCACGACAAACCGCGCGTGCGGGCCGTTCGCGTCCCTGCTCAGTGGCCCCCACGAGGCAAGCCACGAAGTGTCCTGCCGGCCGAACACTTCGGCCGTGCCAGTCTTGCCGCCGATCAGCGACTGGTAAGGCGAGCCGATGTAGGCGAACGCACCCGACACCGCCCAGCCGCGGCCGAAGTTCAGCGAGTCGGCGATGTAGTTCAGTACCCCGCGGGGCACGGGCACGACGTTGCGCACCTTCGGCTTGATCGTGTGGACGACTTTGCCCGTCCCGTCGACGACCGCCCAGCCGAGCGTCGGCTCGAACACGCGCCCGCCGTTGAGCATCGCCGAGTACGCGAGCGCGAGTTGCAGCGGCGACATGGTCGTCTCGCCCTGACCGATCGCCATGTCGGCGTTGTCCCCGGCCCGGTAACGCCAGCCGTCGGTGCAGTTCTCAGCCGCCAACGCGGTCCGGTAGGCCCGCTGGCCCGGGTCAGGTTCGTTGGGGTAGCCGCGCTTGGCTGCCGCGCAGTACTGAGCTTTGCCGGCCAGCCATCGGGCCCGGCGCGTCTCGCGGTCGGCGTAGCTGCCCGCCGCCTGCTCGTCCGCCGGCAGGTCGATGTTCGGCGGGCGACCGACACCGAACGCCGCGGCCGTGCGCTGCAGGTACTCGGTCGGCGCCTGCTTGGCCGCGACCCGTGCCTGGTCGGTGTAGTACTCCGACGCGGCCGGCCCGTAGAAGAACGTGTCGCAGGAGTAACCAAGTGCGTCCTGCAGCGACAGCGGCCTGCCGAAGGATTCGGAGTCGTAGTTGGTCTTCACCCGCCCGTCGATGGCCAGCGAACCGGGGCAGTCATAGCTGCCGTCCAGCGAGATCTCGTGGTGTGCCACGAGCGACGAGGCGGTGATCAGCTTGAACGTCGAACCCGGCGCGTACTGACCGGCGATCGCCCGGCTGAGCAGCGGGTCACCCGCGCCGGGGGCGGTCAGTGCCGCGTAGTTCGTGTTGGAGATGCCGCCGACGAACTGCTGCGGGCTGTACGTGGGGTAGCTGGCCGAGGCGATCACCCGTCCGGTGTTGGGATCCATGACCACCACGGCGCCGGACGTGGCCTGCTTGCCTTTCGCCCGCGAGTCGGCGATCTGCCGGGCCAAGGACAGCTCGGCGAGCTTTTGCACGCCCGCGTCGATGCTCGTCACCAGCGTGTCGCCCTGCACCGCCGGTACGTCGCCGCCCCCGGCGCCGGCGGCCACTGTGCCCTGCGGCGTCAACCGCACGACTTGCCGGCCGTCGACTCCGCGCAGCACGGCGTCGTATTGGGCCTGCAGTCCGCTGCGGCCGACGGTGTCGGCATCGCTGAGCGTGTGGTTCGCCTTCTTGTCCGCCGAGGTCACCTCGCCGGGGTAACCCAACAGGTGCGCCGCGAGGGTCCCGTTCGGGTAGCTGGGCTGGGTGACGCTCTGCAGCGCCACGCCGGGGAACTGCTCGCGGTGCTCACTCACGGCGAGGGCGACGGCCGTCGGGGTGTTGGTCGCCACCGGCACCGGTTGGTAGGGCTGGCCGGTCCAACACGGTGCCGGAACTCTCGACGAGCACGGGGTGATCTCCTTGGCCAGTTGGCCGGCCGTAGTGTCGAGCAGCATGCCGAGGCGGCCCAGGACGGATGCACCCTCGTCGGGCAGTGCCTGCAGCGTCTCGCGGTTGACGGTCAGCACCTGCGTGGACGTGTTCCCGACGAGCACGCGGCCGCGGGCGTCGACGATCTGGCCGCGGGGGGCGGGGATGACGATCGTGCCGTCGTGCAACCGGCCGGCCGTCTGCACCGGCTTGTTCCGGTCGAGCAGTTGAACGTAGTAGAGCCGTCCGCCCAGCGTCAGCACCATCGACGCCACCAGGACGACCACGACGGTCAGCCGCCGCGCACCCGGGCCGCGGCGCGGGCGCTCAGCCACGGGGCGATCCGAGGTCCAAGGCAGGCAGCAGAGAGCGCCGGGCGCGCAGGGTGTCCGTGCGCAGGAACGTGCGCACGAGCGGGACGACGGCCACCGCCAGCACCGCATCGCCTACCAGCGCAGGCAGCACGCCGCCCAACGCCGTTGACGCCGTCGCGCCGTCCGTGTGCACGACGGCCAACAGCAATCCGGCGGCCAGCGCCGCGAGCGCACACAGGACGGCAGCGATCACGGTGTCGGCCAGCACCGTGCGTCGGTCCCCTGCCAGACCGCACGCCAGGCCGAGCCCTAGCCAGCTCAGGGCCAGCACCCCGGCCGGATGA
This sequence comes from Actinomycetota bacterium, assembly GCA_030853345.1. GTDB lineage: Bacteria > Actinomycetota > Actinomycetes > Mycobacteriales > Jatrophihabitantaceae > QHCC01. The sequence goes on from JALYVG010000201.1 coordinate 5,264, forward strand.
CTGGAGCCCAGGTCGGTGACCAGGCCGAGGCTGAAGCCGAACGCCATCCCCGTCGTCGGCCCCTCGACCAACGCGGCCGCGGCGAGGAGAACGGCCGGCAGGCTGAGCGGCACCGCCATCGCCAGCGGTGCGACCAACGCCCCCTGCAGCAGCAACGCAGTGATCATGGCCGCCAGTGCCGCGATCAGACGCCGTCCCTTCATCGCGGCCCAGCCACCGGGCTCATCGCTGGGCCTGCGACGACGGGACGAGAGCTGGCCGCGGCGGTAGGGGCTGACCGCCGACGAGGATCACGCCGACGAGGTCGAGGCTGGTCGCCGAGACCGCGGCGCGGACGGTTGCCGAAATGCTGCCGTCGGCGGAGGTCCGCACCGACGTCACCGTGCCGACGGACAGGCCGGCCACGAAGCTGCTCGATCCGGCCGGGCCGGTAGCCAACTTGTCGCTGACCCGGATCTCGGCCTTCGGGTCGAGCGGGACGAACGTGAAGCCCGCCGGCCCCCGGCCGGTGGCGACACCGACCTGCCCGCTGCGCAGATCCCGCACCCCTACGCCGGCGCCCGGGTCGGCACCGAGCAGCACGACGCAACTGGAGGCGTCGGCGTGCAGCACCCGCCCGACGAGCCCGGCGCCGTCGGTCACGGTCTGATCGACGCGGGCCCCGCTGCCGGTGCCCACGTCGAGGGTGACCGTCCAGTCGAAACCACCACCGGGTCCGAGTGCGATCACCCGCGCCGGCACGACGCGGTAGCCCCCACTCGTCGCCGCGAGCTGCAGCCGCTCGAGCTGAGCGTGGCCGGCCCGATCCGCGTCCGCGGTGGCCAACCGGCCGCGCAGTACGGCGTTTTCGCGACGCAGCGCGGAGAGGCGCGAATGGCCAGTGCCTGCCGACGGAATCCCCTGGATGAAGTGGCGGGTGGGACCGAGCACCGCGTCCGTACCGCGGTAGAGCGAGCCGAGCGCTCCACGCACCCCGGAGTGGGCCGCGCGCAAGCCACCGCCACCGAGGTCGAGCGTGAGCAGGCCGACGGCGAGGGCCGTCAGCACGAGCGCGGCCATTCGCTGCCGTCGGGTGAGCCGGCGCATCCCGACCCGCTAGCGGCGGTGGCCGTCGACGACGACCTTCTGCAGCTGCTCGAAATGCTCGACGACCGTCCCGGTACCGAGGACCACGGAGTCCAGCGGCCGGTCGGCGACACGTACCGGGATGCCGATCTCGTGCTGCAGTCGAGCGTCGAGTCCGCGCAGCAGCGCGCCGCCTCCGGTGAGGACGATGCCGCGGGTGACCAGGTCACCGGACAGCTCGGGCGGGCACCGGTCCAGCGTGGAGCGCACCGCGTCGACGATCCGCGCGACCGGTACGTCCATGGCCTTGCGCAGCTCGTCACCGGAGATGCTCACGTTGCGCGGCAGGCCGGTGCCGACATCGCGTCCGCGGATCTCGGCGTTCTTCGGACCGGCCACCGGAAACGCCGAGCCGACCGAGATCTTCAGCTCCTCAGCCGTGCGCTCGCCGATGAGCAGTGCGAACTCCGCGCGCACGTGCTCGACGATCGCGGCGTCGAGGGAGTTGCCGGCGACCCGCAGGCTGGTCGAGGCGACAATGCCACCCAGCGCGAGGATGGCCACCTCCGTGGTCCCACCGCCGATGTCGACCACCATGGATCCGGACGGCTGGTTCACCGGCAGCCCGGCACCGATCGCGGCGGCCATCGGTTCGGAGATGATGTGCACCCGCCGAGCGCCGGCGGCGTAGGTCGCCTCGCTCACCGCGCGCTGTTCGACGCTGGTGATCCCGCTCGGCACGCACACCACGACCCGCGGGCCGGTGAACACCCCGCGCCTGCGCAGGACCTTGCGCACGAAGTAGCGCAGCATCTCGGCGGTGACGTCGTAGTCGGCGATCACTCCGTCGCGCAGCGGGCGCACCGCAGTGATGTGGCCCGGGGTGCGGCCGATCATGCGCTTGGCTTCGGCCCCGACGGCCACGATCGAGTTGGTGGCGGTGTCGACGGCCACCACCGATGGTTCGTTGAGCATGATCCCGCGACCGCGGGCGTAGACGAGGGTGTTGGCCGTGCCGAGGTCGACCGCGAGGTCACCGCCGAGTAGGTCGCCGCTGCGCTGGGACACGTGCGACAGCCGTGCCAGCGGGGTGAACGTCACGGCCCAAGCCCTTCACGATCGGGGATTCTGCCGTGATCGTATGGTTCAGAGTGGGTTAAATCGGGTTGCGACTCGCGGGGTCCACGTGACTGGTGTGGCCAATGTGGCCATTGCGTCGTTCAGCGCTGGGGAAACCACAGCCCGATTTCGCGCGCCGCGGACTGCGGTGAGTCCGAACCGTGCACGAGGTTCTGCTGCACCGCCAGCCCCCAGTCGCGTCCCAGATCACCGCGGATCGTCCCCGGCAGTGCCGTCGTTGGGTCGGTCGCACCGGCCAGCGCGCGGAACCCCTCCACGACGCGTTGCCCCTCGACGATCACGGCCACGACCGGGCCGGAAAGCATGAACTCGACGAGCGGTCGGTAGAACGGCTTGCCCTGGTGCTCCGCGTAATGCTCGGCGAGCAGGTCCGGTGTCGCGCGGCGTAGCTCGAGGGCCGCCAGGCGGTACCCCTTGGCCTCGATGCGCCGCAGCACCTCGCCGGTCAGGCCGCGTGCGAAGCCGTCGGGTTTGACCACGACCAGCGTGCTCTCGATCACCTGTTCAGTCACGCGGGGCAGCGTATCGGCCGACTCGACGTTGGCCGCCCGCGGTGTTTCATTAGACTCCGCAATCCGCCCTCAGAGACCGGTCCGTTCGAAGGCAGGTGGCCAGGCATGTGGCACGTGCGCCGCCTGCTCGGCCCGGTTATCGCAGCCCTGCTCGCCGTCCCACTGCTGAACGGCTGCGGCGGCGTCGTCGACGGCAACGGTTCGCCGAGCGCGCAGAGCACGAGTGGCACGGCCACTGGCGCCCCCAGCAGCGCCTCGTCCGCAACGACGCAGGCGCCCACCACGTCGGCCAGCACGGCGACGGGCTCGCCGACCAGCCCCGAGCCGAACCTGTCCAGCTTGCTGGCACCCGCGCCGCCGGGCTCGAAGCCCTGGAACACCGCCTGGTCGAAGACCGCCACGCCCACGCTCGCGGAGTTCGTCGCGCACGTCTATCCCGCGACGTCGGTCGCCGTCGCGACGTCCCAGCTCAAGGCACAGGGGCTGACGGAGATCGCGCATGCCACCTGGATCGCTACCGACGCCAACCAGGCCGACGTCATTCTGCTGCGCTTTGCCACGACGGCGGGAGCGGTGAGCCGTTTTCGTTCGGCTACCGCAGCCCAGGCCGACAACAAGGGGCAGTTGCACTTCGACGTCCCGGGCTTCGCCGACGCCATCGGCTACTACCAGACGGCCCTGGATCCACTGGGCGACATCCGCACCATCGTCTACGGCCAGGTCGGCGACATCGTGGTCGAGGTGTTCTTCTACAGCCCGGCCAAGCTGGACCAGGCCGCGGCCGTCGCCGCCATCACCGCGCAACTGCGCCTGCTGCCGGCCTAGCCCGCGATTGCCCAGCTGCGCGACGCCGCTGCAGCCCGTGGCTCAGCCGGTCCGCAGGCCCACCTGACTGACGAAGGGCAGCGATCCGGGCAGCTCCGTGGCCCGCATAGTCGTGCGGTCCAGGACGAGTAGTCGACCGCCCTGTGCGGCGATGAACAGCCAACGGCTGTCCGGGCTCCAGGCGATCACGCCGCCCCCGTTGAACGCGGTGTCGGGGTTGAGGAAGACGCCGGTGTCGCGCACGGCTCCGGTGGCAAGATCGAGCAACTCGAGCTTGAGCCGTCCTTCTTGCCGGTCGTCCCGGGCAATCGCGGCGAACGCCCCATCGGCGGAGATCACGCCGTCGGAGTAGCCGCTGAACGTGTAGTTACCGTTCGATGCCGCGACCGTGTGCCGCGCGCCGCTGCGCCGGTCGATGGTGTTCGTGGCGCACCGGAATTCGGCGTCGCACTCCTCGGTGAGCCACCGGGTGGGCCCGGAGGCCAGCAGGGCTCCGGTAGTGATCCGCTTGACGCCCTCCGGACGAGCTTCATACACCCCGCCGGTCGCGTAGAAACGCAGGTAGCCGGCCCGGTCGGACTCTGCCGTTCCGATCCCGTTGGGCACCCGGATCGTGCGTCCCGTTCGTCGGCCGTCGAAGCCGACCAGGGTCATTGCCGAGTTCTCGGCTCCGCCGGTCGGGACCCAGACGTGGGCCGGGTCGGGACCGGGCAACACCGGGCCACCCGCGCCGAAGGGCGGCCGGAGATCTCGGGTGGGGCGGCCGTCGGGTACCTCGTATCCGCCCTGGGCGTCGACCGTCAGCGCCAGCACCCGGTCCGGCCCGATGACGAAGGACACCCCGGAGCCGTTGTCCAGTTCGGGCACAGCCGTTCGGGTGACCCGGCCTCGCGCCAGTTCGATGCGCAGCAGGGAGTCCGGTCCCCGGGCGAACAGCACCCAGTCGGCGGGTACGTCGAGCATGCGGTGGCCCAGGCTGGTCACGGCGACAGATGCCGAGCTCGACGGCGCCGCCGGGGAGGTACTGCTCCCTGAGTCGGTCACGATGGCACTCGTCGATTGGCTCGGCGAATTGCTCGCGGCGGGGTGTTTCTTGCCGTGGTTCAGCGCCGCTATGAGGATGACCGCAACGGCGACCACGCCGGCGAGCAGGTACCACGGGCGGCGGCGAGGGCCCTGCTGGCCGATGCGCTCGACCGGCTCGGCCGGGCCGAGATCGAGCCACTCGACCTGACCTGCCTGAATCTCCCTGCGGTCGTCCACCGCAACATCATCGCCCCTACCGACACGATCGCGCTCAGGAGACGAGCATGCGCAGCCCGCCGGGTGTGCCGACCAGCTCTCGTCGCAGGTTGAGCAGCGACAGCCAGATGGTGGCGAAGATCGCCGCGATGACGAACATCGCCGTCAACCAGAGGCCGATGAGGATGAACGGCGCGTGCAGCACCGAGCCCGCCCCGATCCCCCACGGCCGTCGCATCAGTCCGGCTGCGGCCACCATGAGCACGGCAAGCGCGATCAGCAGAGCGGCGCGGGTGCCCCCGAGCCCGGTCGCGGTGAACGCGATAGCGCGCGGCACCAGGAGCACGACGAGGGCCTCCAGGCCCAGGACGGCGGCCAACGCGCCGCGGGTGGCGCGGTCGGCACGGGCTGCCCGCTCGGCGCGCTGCTCCTCGGTCGGCTCGACGGGCTCGAGGGGCTCGGCCGTGGAGGCGGGCTCGACGGGCTCGACCATCATCCGGCGCCAAGCAGGACGCGGGCCTCGCCGGCAGTGATGACCGATCCGGTGACCAGCACGCCCACCCCGGCCAGGACCCCGTCGTCGGTCTCCTCAGCCAGCCTGACCGCCGTCTCGAGCGCATCGTCCAAACGCGGTTCGACGGTCACCCGATCTGCCCCGAAGACCGCGACGGCCTGGACGGCCAGGTCGTCGGCGCTCATGGCCCGCGGCGACGAATTCTGGGTGACGACGATCTCGTCGACGGCCGGCTCGAGTGCGTCGAGCATGCCGTGCACATCCTTGTCACCGAGGACCCCTACGACGGAGATCAGCCTGCGGAAGTCGAATGCCTCGGCGATCGCGGCGACGGATGCAGCCACGCCGTGCGGATTGTGGGCCGCGTCGAGCAGGATCGTGGGTGCCGACCGGACGGCCTCCAGCCGTCCGGGCGAGCGGACCGCGGCAAACGCGGCACGGACGAGCTCGACGTCCAGCGGTCCGGACTCGGCACCGACGCCGAAGAAGGCCTCGACGGCGGCGAGTGCGCACGCGGCGTTCTGGGCCTGGTGCGCCCCGTGCAGCGGCAGGAAGATCTCGTCGTACCCGCCGCTGAGACCCTGCAGGGTGAGCACCTGCCCACCGACCGCGATCCGGCGGTCGAGCACCCCGAACTCCAGCCCCTCGCGCGCCACCGAGGCCCCGACGGTGCCGATCCGCCGCAGCAGCTCGGCGGCGGCCGCGGGTGGCTGCGCGGCCAGGACCGCCGTGGCCCCGGGCTTGATGATCCCGGCCTTCTCGGCCGCGATCGCGTCGACCGTGTCCCCGAGGTACTGGGTGTGATCGAGATCGACCGGCGTCACCACTGCGATATCAGCGTCGATGGTGTTCGTCGCGTCCCAGGTACCGCCGAGACCGACCTCGACCACGGCGACGTCGATCGGGGTGTCGGCGAACACCGCGTAGGCCAGCGCCACCATCACCTCGAAGAACGACAGCTTGATGTCGAACTGGTCATCGACCAACTCGATGTAGGGCGCGATCTCGCGGTAGCCCTCGACGAACGCCCGGGCGCTGATCGGCTCGCCGTCGAGGGTGATGCGTTCGGTGATCTGCGACAGATGCGGGCTGGTGAATCGGCCGGTACGAAGGCCGAAGGCGCGCAGCAGTGCGTCGACCATCCGGGCCGTCGAGGTCTTGCCGTTGGTGCCCGTCAGGTGGATGGAGCGGTAGCTGCGCTGCGGCTGCCCGAGCAGATCGAGGAGCGCCTCGATGCGCTCCTTGGTGGGCTCGAGACGGCCCTCGCCCCAGCGGCTGGTGATCTCGGCCTCGACCTGACGCAGCAGGGTTGGGTACTTTTCCGCCTCGGTGACCACGACGCGCCAGTCTACGGCGCGCCGCCCCACCCGCCTCCGCTCTCCTCCGACGAGGGGCGACAGCTCAACCTGGGGGCCGGGCGGGCAGGTCGGCCAGGGCGGCTTCGATGCGGGCGATGTCGGACTCGGCGGCGGCCAACCGGTCGCGCACCTTGCCGATGACGGCCTGCGGAGCCTTGCCGGTGAATGCCTCGTTACCCAGCTTGGCGGAGTTGACGTCGCGTTCCTTGTGCGCCGCCGCCAGGTCCTTGACCAGCCGGGAGCGCTCCGCACCGACGTCGATCGTGCCGGACAGGTCGAACTCGAGCAGGACCCCACCGGCGGTCGTCAGCGACGCGGTGGGCGCGAAGTGGGCGTCGGTCTCATCCAGGCGCCCCAGCCAGCGGATCGCGCCCGCGGCATCGCCCGCCCCGGTGAGCCGAGCCGGCACCCGCTGCGAGGGCTTGACGCCCTGGTCGGACCGGAACCGCCTGACCTCGCTCACGACGGCCTGCACGGACGCGATCTCGCGCTCCGCGGCGGCGTCGGCCCGGGCAGCGTCGGGGACCGGCCAGTCGACAATCATGATCGACTCGCCGCCGGCCAGTGCTGTCCACAGCGTCTCGGTCACGAACGGCACCATCGGGTGCAGCAGCCGAAGGAGCGTGTCCAGCACCTCGCCGAGGACGCGCCGGGTGTCGTCGCCGGACGGGCCGGCCAGGGTGATCTTGGCCAGCTCGACGTACCAGTCGCAGACCTCGTCCCACGCGAAGTGGTAGAGCACGTCGGCGATCTTGGCGAACTCGTAACGCTCGTAGAGTGCGTCCACCTCGGCGATCACCGCGTGCAACCGGGACAGGATCCAGGCATCCGCGCCGCTGATCGTCCCGGGCAGCTGGCCAGCCACGGTTGCGCCGTTCAGCAGCGCGAACCGCGTCGCGTTCCACAGCTTGTTGCAGAAGTTGCGTGCCCCGACGACCCAGTCCTCGTTGATCGCCTGATCCGCACCAGGATTCGCGCCCTGCAGCAAGGAGAACCGAACCGCGTCCGCGCCGTAGGCCTCGACCCACACCATCGGGTCGATCACGTTGCCGCGCGACTTCGACATCTTCTTACCGGAGGCGTCCCGAACCAGGCCGTGCAGCATGACGGTCTTGAACGGCGGCTGGTCCTGCATGGCGTAGAGCCCGAACAGCATCATCCGGACGACCCAGAAGAAGAGGATGTCGTAGCCGGTGACCAGGACCGTGGTCGGGTAGTACCTGCGCAGGTCCTCGGTGTCCTCGGGCCACCCCAACGTCGAGAACGGCCAGAGCGCCGCCGAGAACCAGGTGTCGAGCACGTCCTGGTCCTGGGTCCAGCCGCGCGGCGGTGCCTCGTCCGGCCCGAAACACACGTCGTCGCCGTCGGGTGAGTACCAGACCGGGATGCGGTGGCCCCACCACAGTTGCCGGCTGATGCACCAGTCGCGCAGGCTGTCGACCCACGCGAAGTAGCGCGGGGCCAGCGAAGCGGGCTCGATGACGACGCGCCCATCGCGCACCGCCGCACTGGCGGCGGCCGCCAGGGTCTCGACGCGCACCCACCACTGCAGCGACAGGCGCGGCTCGATCACGGTGTCGCATCGCGAGCAGTGCCCGACCGAATGTTCATACGGGCGCTTCTCGGCCACGACGCGGCCGTCCTCACGCAGCGCGGCAATGATCGCCCCGCGCGCCTCGAGCCGGTCCAGGCCGGCGAACGGCCCCGGTGCGGTGATCACGGCACGCTCGTCCATGATCGTGAGCATCGGCAGGTGGTGCCGCTTGCCGATCTCGAAGTCGTTCGGGTCGTGCGCGGGCGTCACCTTGACCGCGCCGGTGCCGAATGCGGGGTCGACGTGCTCGTCGGCCACGATCGGGATGCGGCGGTTGGTGAGCGGCAGCGGCACGGTGGACCCGATCAGATGCTGGTAGCGCTCGTCGTCGGGGTGCACCGCGACCGCGGTGTCGCCCAGCATCGTCTCGGGACGGGTGGTGGCCACCACGATCGACTCGGTGCCCGCCCCGTAGCGGATCGAGGTGAGCTCGCCAGGCTCCTCGGCGTGGTCGACCTCGATGTCGCTCAGCGCGGTGAGGTCGCGCGGGCACCAGTTGATGATCCGCTCGGCGCGGTAGATCAGGTCGTCGTCGTAGAGCCGCTTGAAGATCGTCTGGACCGCGCGGGACAGGCCGTCGTCCATCGTGAACCGCTCCCGCGTCCAGTCGACGCTGTCGCCGAGGCGGCGCATCTGGCCGAGGATCTTGCCCCCGTGCTCGGCCTTCCACGCCCAGGCCTTGTCGATGAACTCATCACGCGTGTAGTCGAAGCGGCCCTTGCCCTCGGACTCGGCCAGGTGCCGCTCGACCAGGTTCTGCACAGCGATGCTGGCGTGGTCCATGCCGGGCAGCCACAGCGCGTCGTAGCCCCGCATGCGGGCCCGCCGGGTGAGCGCGTCCATGATCGGGTGTTCGAGGGCGTGGCCCAGGTGCAGGCTGCCGGTAACGTTCGGCGGCGGGATGACGATGCTGAACGGCGGCTTCTCGCTGTCCGGGTGCGCCGTGAAGTAGCCGCGTTCGACCCAGCGCTCGTACAGCGGTGCCTCCACCTCGGCCGGCACGTACTGGCTGGGCAGTTCGGTCCGGGCGGCTGGGGTCTGGGTCACGTCATGCATCGTAGTAAGGCCGGCGCGCTGAAATGCGTGGACGCGGCAGGCCGGGCGACCCAGGATCAGCACATGCCGTTGCACACGACCACCGACCCGGGCGAGATCACCGCGCTCGCCGAAGCGTTGCTCGCCGCCGACCCGGTGCGCAACACCGTGTTCAGCAGCGTGATCGCCGGCCTGGCCGGCCCTGATGCCGACGGTTGGTGCGCCTACCCGGCTGGCCACCCGGAGGTGCTGGCGGTGCGTTCGCAACGGCACACACCGGTCGCCGTGACCACCGGCTGGCAGGACGTCGAGCCGCTGGCCGACGCACTGGCCGCGCTGCCGAACGTGACGGTGATCGGCGGGCCAGGGCCGGTCGTCGGCGCGGTGGTGGCCGCACTCGACGTTCGTGGCCTGGTGGCCACCTCGCGGATGGCCGAGCGACTCTTCCGACTGGACGGTCTCACCGATCCGCTCGGGGTGCTCGGCGCGGCCAGGTTGGCCACGGTCGAGGATCGCGGCCTGCTGGTGGAGTGGTACGAGCCCTTCGCGGTGGAGGTGTTCGGCGGGCTGCCGGCGGGGTTCGACGCGGAGACGTTCGTCTACCGGGCGATGCAGCGTTCGCGCTTCTGGCTGTGGACCGACCCTGCCGGAACTGCCTGCACGATGGCCGCCCGCCATCCGGTCGCGTTCGGCGTTTCGCGGGTCGGCCCCGTGTACACGCCGCCGGAATTGCGCGGGCACGGCTACGGCTCGGCCGCCACCGCCGCGGCCACCCGTGACGTTCTCGATGACGGCGCCGTGCCGGTCCTCTTCACCGACCTGGCCAACCCGACGTCGAACAAGATCTACCAGCGGTTGGGGTACTACCCCGTGGAAGATCGGATCCGGGTCGAGTTCAGCTGAACCGCACCGGTGCCTCGGCCAGCCAATGGCCGAACGCCTCGAAGGAGTACGGCCGGCCCAGGAAGTTCGTGACCAGCTCGGCGGCGTCGGCGTTGCCGCCACGGGCCAGCACCTCGTCGCGATAGCGGTGCGCCACCGTGGAGTCGAAGAGGTCCTTGGGGTTGAAGGCCGAGAACATGTCCTTCGCGATGACCAGGCTCCACATGTATGTGTAGTACGCCGAGGTGTAGCCCTCCAGGTGCCCGAACGACGCGTGGAAGTGCGTGCCGTCGATGTAGTCGAACAGGTCGTACTTCGCCTGCAGTTCGCGCACCGTCGCGGTGATGTCGTCGGGCCGGTTCAGGTGCAGTTGGTAGGACAGGGCGGCGTAGAACATCTGGGTGCGCGCGAAGTAGCCCTTGCCGAACTCCTTGGCCGCCCGCATCCGCTCGACCAGCACGGCGGGGATCGGGTTGCCGTCGGCGTCCTGTCCGAACGAGGCGAGGATCTGCGGGTCCCAGGCCCACTCCTCGAGCATCTGCGACGGCGCCTCGACGAAATCCCACTCGGTGGCCACGCCGGAGAACCGGGCCCAGCGCTGCTCGCCGGCCAGGACGTGATGCACCAGATGGCCGAATTCGTGGAACAGGGTGACCACGTCGGAGTGCTCCATCAGCCCGCGTGGCAGGTTGCAGACGAGGCTGCCCTCCGGGAGCTGACGGCCGGCGATGCCAGCCGCGACGTCGAACTGGGCCGCGTGCTTGAACTTGCCCTCGCGCGGGTGCAGGTCGAGATAGATGCGGCCGAGCCGCTGGTCGCCGGCGTGCACGTCATAGACCGCCACGTCCGGGTGCCAGGCCCTCGCGTCGGGCACCGGCAGGTACTCCACCCCGAACAGCCGCCCGGTGACGTCGAGCAGCCCGGCGCGGACCCGTTCGAAGTCGAAGTAGCGGCGTACCTCCTGGGCGTCGACGTCGAACTGCTCGCGGCTGACCAGCTCGCTGTAGTAGAGGTTGTTGCTGGAGTCCAGGGTGCTCGCCGTCGGCTCGTCGACCTGCCGGCGCTTGAGCAGCACGTCGAAGTCGCGGCGCGCGGACGAGTCGGCGAGGTTGGTGATGCGCTCGATGAAGTCCGCGATGGCCGTCCCTGTGCCGATCATCTTCACCTCGGCGTCGAAGTCCGGCCAGCTGGCGTATCCCAGCAGGGTGGCCTGCTCGGCGCGCAGGTCGAGCAGCTCGGCGAGCAAGGCGTCGTTCTGCGGCCAGGCCCGGTTGAGGAACTCCGTGAGCAACTCGCGGCGGGCCGCGGCGTCGTGGGCGAAGGTGCGGAACGGGAC
>JALYVG010000212.1 GCA_030853345.1 Actinomycetota bacterium
CGTCCGTCGTCTGTCCCTGCCTAGCTGAATCGGGTTGGTTCCGGACAGCGTGATCGGGTCGGTGAGACGACGGGCGGGGCCGCCCGTGAGGAGATGATGCTTGCCCGCGTTGCGCGGGCTGGCGTGCCCGAGTCATGGGCACTGCCGCAAGGCTGTTGCGCGGAGGCGCAGCGCTGTTCTTCGTGTGATCGACGTGGTCCTCCCCGTTGCCTGTCCGGCAGGTGCGCTGGTTGCTGTCGCTTCGCTGAGCCGTCGCGGGCCATTCTGGCTCGCCGTAGCGTCGTGCGTAGCCTGCACGGCCAGCGTCGCGGGGCGTCGGCGCTCCCCGACGATCGCGGCGCTGGTCGCGGTCTCGTCGATGGGCGTGGACGGGGAGGCCGCGCGTCGCGGACGTGCACCAACGGCCGTTCGGCATACCTGCCGGCATCGGCGGCCGGGGCGGTCAGCACGCGGTGGCTGGCGAGCACGTCGTCGACGCCGCCGGCGACCTGCACCCCCGCGACATCAGGATCTGGTAGTCGGCCACTCGGTCGAGCTCGGCGAGCACGTGCGAGGACAGCAGCACCGACACGCCGTCCTCGGCCGCCGCGGTGTCCCCTGGCGTTACACGGTCCCACCGCTCGCGTAATCCGTTACCAGGCGGCTCTTGACAGTCGTGAAATCTAGGCGTTCAGTTAACTATGATCCTAGATGAACGGAGTGGAGTTGTGATCGAGTTTCATCTCAAGGTCGGCTCCGGCGTATCGCCCTACCTGCAGCTGGTCCATCAGGTTCGGCAGGCAGTGCGGCTGGGTCTGCTGCACGAGGGTGACCAGTTGCCGACGGTGAAAGACGTGGTCGGCCAGCTGGCGATCAACCCGAACACCGTGCTGAAGGCCTATCGGGAACTCGAACACGCCGGCCTGGCCAGCGCCCGGCCCGGGGTCGGCACGTTCGTCACCGCCAGCGGGAGCAGCGATGCGTCGCTGGCCGCGCACGGCCCGCTGCGCAAGGACCTGCAGCGATGGCTGACGAAGGCACGCCTGGCCGGCCTGGACGAGGAGAGCATCGAGGCGCTGTTCGAGACGACCTTTCGGTCCACCGCCCAGGCCGGCGTAGCGTGAGCGCCGTCCTGCAGGCCCGCGGCTTGGGTAAACGCTACCGGCGCACGTGGGCGCTGGCTGACTGCACGCTGCAGATCCCGTCCGAACGGGTGGTGGGCCTGGTCGGCCCGAACGGGGCCGGCAAGTCGACGCTGTTGAATCTGGCCGTCGGATTGTTGACGGCGACGACCGGGCGCATCGAGGTCCTCGGCGCCCGGCCTGCCCAGGGTTCGGCCGAGCTGGGACGCGTCGGGTTCGTCGCCCAGGACACCCCCACCTACCCCGGGTTGAGCATCGCGGACCATCTGCGCCTCGGCGCCCGCCTCAACCCCGGCTGGGACGCCGGCCTGGCTGAGGACCGCATCGAGCAACTCGATCTCGACCCAACCCAGCGCGCGGGAAAGCTGTCCGGCGGGCAACGCGCCCAGCTGGCGCTGACCCTGGCGATCGCCAAACGGCCTGAGCTGCTGATCCTGGACGAGCCGGTGGCCAGCCTCGACCCCCTCGCGCGGCGAGAGTTCCTGCAGAGCCTGATGGAAGTTGTCGCCGAGCAGGGCGTCAGTGTGGTGCTGTCCTCGCACCTGATCGCCGACCTGGAACGGGTCTGTGATCACCTGATCATCTTGGTAGCGTCGCGGGTCCGGCTGGCCGGGGACGTCGATGACCTGCTCGCCTGCCATCACCTGCTCACCGGACCCCGGCGTGATCTGAGCACACTGCCGGCCGATCAACAGGTCATCACGGCCAGCCACACCGACCGGCAGACCACGCTGCTGGTCCGCACCGAGGCACCGATTCTGGACCCGTCCTGGACCGTGGACGAGGTCAGTCTGGAGGATCTGGTGCTGGCCTATATGAGCCCGGCGGGGATCGGCGCTCAGCGTGATCAGCACGCTCGCCCGACACGGGTGGAGGTACGGCGATGATCTGGCTGGCCTGGCGTCAGTTCCGCACCCAAGCCGTCGTGGTGTTCGGCGCGCTGGTCGTGCTCGCGGTCGTCCTGCTCGTAACCGGCCTGCAGCTGCGACATTCCTACGACACGAGCGGGATCGCGAACTGCAGCGCCGCAGGAGACTGCGACACGCTCACGAGGGCATTCTCGGCCCACTACAGCGGGCTGCAGACCCTGCTCGATGACATCCTGCTGCTGGGTCTACCCGCCGTCACCGCGGTGTTCTGGGGCGCACCACTGATTGCCCGCGAGCTGGACACCGGAACCTACCGGCTGGCCTGGACCCAGTCCGTCACTCGCGCCCGCTGGCTGGCCGCCAAGATCACCTTCGTCGGCCTCGCGTGCGTTGCCGCCTCCGGGCTGCTCAGCCTGATGGTCACCTGGTGGTTCAGCCCGCTCGACAAGGTCAGCGCCAGTCGGTTCACCCCGTCGGTCTTCCAGGTCCGCGACATCGTCCCGATCGGCTACGCCGCGTTCGGGTTCGCGTTCGGTCTTGCCGCGGGACTGCTGATCCGCCGCACCCTGCCCGCGATGGCCACCACCCTCGTCGGCTACGTCGCCGCCCGCGCCGTCGTGCTGCTCTGGGTCCGGCCGCACTTCCGGGCACCCCTGCACGCCGCCATCGCGTTGCAACAATTCGGCACGTCCGACGGAATAGGAGTGAAACTGCCCGGCGCCTCCGCTGTCCACCAGGGCGACTGGATGGTGTCCGCCCAACTGCTCGACCCCGCCGGCCACCCGACCAGCGTCATCAGATTCAGCCCGAACGATGCCTGCGCCGGAACACACACCTGCCTCAACGGCTACCACCAGGCCCTCACCTACCAGCCCGCCGCCCGGTACTGGAACTTCCAATGGTATGAAACGACGCTCTTCCTCGCGGCAGCACTGCTCCTGATCGGATTCTGCTTCTGGTGGCTCACCGGCCACCGCGCACCCACCACGCACCGCGCCACAGGCGCAGTACAGCCCAACCCCCTGCTGCCACCCGCTCAGGACAGCGGCGTCGATCCGACCGCCCACGACGGGTCTGGTTTGCGGACCCCGGCAGCGGCCCAACTGGCCTCAACCAACCCGGTCGATCCAGCCACCTTCGCCGCCCGGCGTCGCGGGGCTCCGGCTTCGAGCGGGTCGCCGTCCACCAGTGGAAGTGGCTGACCATCCGTGCGCACAAGACCGAACGGACGAGTCGATCGGGCGCCCGCACCACGTCATGATCGACACCGCGAACCGGCAGCACTGGCCAGCTTCTACGCGCGGCTGTTGGACTGGGGCGGATGATGGTCGACGTGAAAGCGGGCGCGACCCGGCGCCCGCCGGATGCGATCGTGTTGCTCAGTCGATACCGCGGCAGGACCACGCCGATACGGCACATACGGCAAATCCTGACGTGCCGCGAGGGGCAGCACGGGCGTCCCGACCCCACGCTTCACCGCCACAGCAGGCACCCGCAGACCGTCCCCCAACGATCGTTTGCGGGCACCCACCCGGTCACAGCGCGGTCTATGGGACGACCCTGATCAGCGGGCAAGTCGACCCGCCCGGGGCCTCGGCGGTGTGCCGGAGGAGATTCCGCTCAGTCGATCCGCCGCTAGCATCAAGGCAAGCTGCCCGGCATCCGGCGGTGGAAAGGACGAAGCGATGAAGCTCAACACCACGATGACGAGTGCCGTGATCCCGGGGCTCATCGCCGGAGCCATCTATTTCATCATCGCCTTCGCGACCGGGGCTTCGGCAGCCGCCTCGATCATCGGCGGGATTGTCGTTGCTGCGATCGCGATCGCCATCGGGATGATCTTCCGTGCCATTTTCAAGCGCAGGGCGTCACGTCGCGTATGAGTTGTCACCCCGGTTGCGCGACTGCAACCGTGCCAATCACAGCCGTGCGACGCCAGCTCGTACGACGGACTCCGTACCAGTAGCGCCATCCCAGCTGACACAGCGTCGCAGATGCGAATGCCGACGAGCTCGCGGAGCTGGGTCAGGACGCACGGCGTTTCGATAGCCGGTCGGCTTACGAACCGATATGAGGCTCGTGAGGCTTCCGCGCGGCGAGCTGTCGCGTCGCGCGCCCTTGACGCCCTGCTCGGTGATTCGGGCGCATCGCGCATGTGCTGCTGCACTACCTCGACAGGTTTTGGCACAGTAGGGCCATGATTGGAAGGGTTCGGTGCGTTGTTCTTGACTGCCCTGATGCACGTGGTCTTGCCGAGTTCTATTGCCATCTGTTGGGTGGCGAGGTGGACAAGCCCGACCGACGATGGTTGGTGAGCGAGTCATTTGCGACGTTGCATGTCGACGATGGGTCGGTCTACGCATTTCAGCGTGTCCAGGGTTTCGAACGCCCTCGATGGCCGGACCCCGCGAAGCCTCAGCAATTTCACCTGGACGTGGACGTGCCTGACCTCGCTGACGCTGGACTCAAGGTTCTGGCGCTCGGCGCAACGCTCCTCCACACCGATGATCGGGGGTGGCTGGTGTTCGCTGATCCGGCCGGCCACCCGTTCTGCCTAATTTGACGCGGAGTCTGGCCTGTCGGGCAACCGCTTGGCGCGATTCGAGAATTGCCCGGTGGACGATCCACTACCGGCCGCCGCACGATTCGGGGTCTGTAAGCGTCTGCCCGGTGCTTGGCGGGAGCGGTCCACTGGTCAGAGCGGCGACATCGCCGCCGCCGGGGCCGATGCGTCCGGACATGGGCACGGCCGCATAAGGAGCCTGCCATGAGCGGTTTGCTCATCGGCTACGCCAGGGTTTCGACCGAGGAACAGGACCTGACTGCGCAACGCGACGGGCTCGCCCGTCTCGGGGCGGAGCCGTCGCGCATCTACGTCGACCACGGACTGACCGGAACCAACCGCGACCGGCCCGGGCTGCGCGAGGCCCTCGCCGCCTGCCGCGCCGGTGACACCCTTGTGGTCACGAAGCTCGACCGGCTCGCACGCTCGCTGCCTGACGCGCGAGCGATCGCCGAGGACCTGACTCGCCGCAAGGTCAAGCTCAGCCTCGGCGGCTCGGTGTACGACCCGACGGACCCGGTCGGGCGGCTGTTGTTCAACGTGCTTGCCATGGTTGCCGAGTTCGAGGCCGACCTCATCCGCTCGCGGACGAAGGAGGGCATGCGGGTCGCAAAGGCCAAGGGTCATCTGCGGGGCAAGCAACCCAAGCTCAGCCCACGGCAGGAAGCGCACCTGGTCGAACTGATTCGCTCCGGTGAGCACACGACCAGTGAGGTCGGCGACCTGTTCGGTGTCGCCCGCTCGACCGTCTACCGCGCTTTGCAACGCAGCAAGCAGCACGCCGCACTTGCTGCCACCGCGAAGTCGACCACGAGGAAGGCGGGACAACCCGCGGCTGAAAGCCAGCAGGCCTCGGCCACCGTGCTGGCGCCCGAGGTGGCCGTCGCATATAGGCCGCGGCACGGAGCCGGGCAGTTCCCGCCGGTCAAGCGCGCGGGACGGCCACGTGGGCCGCGCCAATTGCGCCTGGAAGCGACACCGCCAACGGGACGCTGACCATCGCCGCTGCCAGACGGCGCAAGCCGACAGCCTGATGGGCAGCCTGCGCCGCAAGCGGTTCCCGCACAACACCGAGCCGGCCGTCGCGCACAGGTGCCCCTTCCGGGACCGGCACGATCCACGGTGCCGGCCGGTCGATCGACCTCCTGATCCGCGTCGGCGGTGGTTCGTCATGCGGGATGGGCCGACATTCGGCAGGCCGCGAAATGTCGACCGGACGAGTAGCCGATGCGAGTGCTGCTGGTTCGGCGCCGCGGCGGTAAACGCGTGGTATCGCAATTCGATGCGTGCGTACGTTGAGGCGCACGAACCGCTGCGACCGCTCAGCCACACGCCCGCCCGTATCGAGCTGGCGGCGCGAGACAAGTGCTCCATGCGCCAGGTGCCGGTTCGTTGTCGGGCTGGCACGACGGTGGGACGATCCAATCGTGATGAAACGGCCGACGTTGGCCTTCGCCAGTCTGCTGGTGCTGGCGGCCTGCACGGGTACGCCCACCTCACCAACCCCGGCACCACGCGCTACCACGCCGGCCAAGACGGCTCCGGGCACGCGCTCGGCTCCGACGGTTCACGCGAGCGCTATCCCGCTCGGCCGATCGGGCTGCGAACCACCATCCCCTATCAATCGGGGCGCCGGCTTTCCTGAGGTCGAGGGCAGCAGCAATAAGGTTCAACTATGGGGACTGATCATGGCCGAGCGACCTGACAAACCAGTGCGGATCAACGAGCAGGTGAAGATCGTCTGGAGAATCACAGGCGCCGGTGAGCTTAGTCTAATGAGCATCGCGCCCGACGGCCGAACGCAACCGCTCCAATGGGGACCTGATCTGCATCTTGAGCAGCACCTATCATCGCCCCGGTCAGGAATGGGGGGCCGGCTACCTGTTCACCCAACCGGGCTGCTGGGACCTGCACGCCGTCCGCGGCAATGCAAACGCCGACGTCTGGCTGAGCGTCGCGCCTTGAGGATCCCATCCGGGCGCCCGCCCGCGAAGGTGCGTTATACGAGACGGACAAGATCGTTGACCGATCACCGGGGCCGGTCGTGTCCGACCACTGCATCGCGAGCGTGGAGAGTTCCGTTTACGGCAGCCGCCTACGCGGCGTCGCATCCTGTTGATCTTTCGTTCGCAGGCGACTTGTTGGCTGCGTTGTGATGGGTCAGTCGCTCACGTATAGATCGCCGGAACGCTCGACAACTGCCTCGCGGCGCAACGGAATCATTCGGGTCAGCGCCTTGAAACTCGCGCCGAGCCCCGGGATCTTGGCGAAGACGCCCTGCGGTCCGCGGATCATTCGTCCGGTATGCACGTCGTACGTCGACTGATGCCACGGGCACACCAGGCACCCGTCGGCGTCGATGCTGCCCTCGGACAGGTCGGCGCCGAGATGGCGGCAGCGGCGACTCACCGCGAAGTACGCGCCGTTGTTGCCGACGGCGTACTTCCCGCCGCGAACGACGCGACCGGGCGGGACGTCGGCAGCGCTGGCGATTCTGGACATGTGGTCTCCCTCAATTCTGGCTGCCGGTGACGGTTGCGGCCGCGGCACACCACAGTGTGCTCGTCGCGCTCGTGACGAGCACGTGGGCGAGATTGGTCGCTTGAGCGCCGCGGCGGGAGCGGTCTGGGTGGTCTACTGTACGATCCTGCCGCGGGCGCTGCGACGTAGGCTGGCTTCATGCGATGGATCGCCCGCCTTGCCGTTCTGTATCTCGCGGTGGCGCTCAGCACGCGCCTCTCGGAGGGCCTCGGCATGCACCGGTGCGGGTGCGCGGAGGACTGCTGGTGCCAGCGTCCCTGGATAAGCACGTTCCGATGGGTGTTTCCCTACGGCCACCGCGCTCTCGATCCGACTGAGAAGAAGCGGCTCGCCGAGGCGTAGACCTCCTGCCGGCCGCACATCGACGACGAGCGCCATGGGTTTCAGCCGTCCATGATCATCCCGGTGACGGATCGGGCTACGGCACGCCTCACGGATCAGGAGACGGCGAACGCGCTCGCGATCGACTCGATGTTCTCAGGTTTGTCCTCTGGTGCGGTGACCCGTAGCAGAGGTTGCCGGTCGTCGAGCATGACGGTCCAGGCCACGAATCCGCAGCACTTCGCCTCGGCGGCAGCGAGCGCCTCAAGTTCCTCCTGAACACCCGGCCCGGGCTGAAACCGAACCTCAAGCTCGCGACCGGTTCGCCGCGCAGTTGGCGTGGCACGTTCGCCTAGCTGTTTCCAGCGGCGCATCCGTTCGGGTCCATCTTCCAGCCCGAGCGTGCACGCGACAGGGAGATCAACACGTTCGGCCGAACCGTTGATGTCCACAGTGTCAATTCAACGCGACTCACGCCACCCGGGCCAGCTTTGGCCGTCGAGCCTCGCCGGTGAACGACCCCTCACCGGGCACCGCGCACCTTCAGTGGCGCGTTAGCGCGCAGCGCGCCATGTGGCGCGGCGGGACTCGGCGCGGCAGGATCGGACGTTGCGAGGGCGGGCCGAGTAGTACATACAACCGGGCCCGGGGATTCTGGTGCTCCACCGCACGAAGGAGAACGGCTTATGCGAGTCATCAGGGTGACCGCCGACCTCGTGGTTACCGATATCGAGGAGGCGAAGGCCGTCTATACCGATTTCCTTGGTCTGGACGCGCAGGACATGGGGCTGGACTGGGTAACCCGCGTCGTGGTGCCGAGTTCGGGTGAACACATCCAGCTGCTCTCGCAGGACGCGACCGGACCCGAAACCCCGTGCTCTCGATCGCTATCCCGACCAGGTGCACTCCCAGACACGACTGGTCGAGCACGTGTGGGACAGCGCCTACGACGGTGACCTCCACATCGTCAAGGTCTACATCTCCTACCTCCGCGACAAGATCGACCGACCGTTCGGACGAGGATCGTTACAGACGGTTCGTGCCGCCGGGTACCGGATCCGCGACGACCGCGACAACGAGCGGTCCGAGGACACGTGAACGAGGACCCGTGAACCTCGAGGCAATCACACGCGCACGGCTGCCCATCAGGGCGCGGACCACGGCCGCTTTTGCCGCAGCGATGACCGTCCTGCTGGTCGCGATCAGCATCCTGATCGACCGGTCGATGGCCGCCGCGCTCCTCGACGAGATCGACGCCGGCCTGCGCTTCCGGGCCGAAGCGACACTGGCCACTGTGCACGTCGGACTGGCGGACGTGCCCCGACAAGCCCGGCTGCAAGAACCCGGTGAAGCCTTCGCGCAACTACTCGACCGCCGCGGAACGATCCGCGCCACCAGCGACGGGTTCACCACGTCCCTGCTCACCCCAGCCGAGTTGACGCGCATTTCGCGGCCCACCTTCCTGCAACGGCGGGTGCGCAACGTCGCCGGCACAGCGCGCCTACTGGCCCTGCCCGTCACCTCAGCCCGCGCGTCGGACGTACTCGTCGTGGGCACCACGATGACCGACCGCACCGACGCCCTACACACATTGCGCCGGGTCCTGCTGCTCGGCGGGCCCGCAGCGATCGCCCTGGCCTGCTTCGCCGGTTGGCTCGTCGCCGGACTCGCGCTACACCCAATGGAACGACTACGGCGGCAGGCCGCCGCCATCACCGCCTCCGGCCTGGACCACCGGCTCAGCGTCCCGCCCGCCCGCGACGAGCTGCGTCGCCTGGCCGAAACCCTGAACGACATGCTGCAACGCCTGGACCGCTCCTTCCGCCACGAACGCGAATTCCTCGAACGCGCCAGCCACGAACTGCGCACCCCGCTCACCGCACTCCGCGCCGAAACCGATCTGGCCCTCAGCCACCCCCGCAGCGCCGACGAACTCACCCGCCGCGCTGCGCAGCGTGTCGGACGACCGACCGGCTCACCCACCTCGCAGAAGTCCTCCTTGTCCTCGCCCGCACCAGCAATGGCACGATGCCCTTACACCGACAGCCGATCGCGCTCCACGACACCCTCCAGTCCGCTGCCGCACTGTTCGCCGCGCGCGCCCAGCAGCAGGGCATCACCCTCACCGTGCAGGCACCCCAGGAAACCATCACCGCCGACCCGCTGCGGCTGCGTCAAGCACTGGTCAACCTGCTCGACAACGCCCTGCGCCACACCCCCAACGGCGGCACCATCAACCTCACCGCCGCGGTCGCCGACACCACCACCCGCATCACTGTTTCCGACACCGGACCCGGATTCAGCCTTGAAGCAGGCGATCTCGACGTCGATTACGGCGCGGCCCCACACCCGAACCAGCCAGGACTGGGCCTGCGGATCGTCCAGGCAATCACCGCCAGCCACCACGGCACCCTCCGAATCGACGGCAACCAGCACCACGGCGCCGGAGTCGAACTCACCCTGCCCCACACCGATAGCCCTCAACCAGCCCCGCCTCCGAAGGCGGGCCGGCCACACACCTGAGCAGCAGCCGCAACCGCCTGCTCCGTCGACGCGCCACTTCGGAGCTAGTCGCGTGCCGCTTGCGGGAACGATCATCAGCGCTCAAGGCGCAAGCCGGCCGATCGCAGCCACCGAATGGTCGCCCAGCCGGCAATGCCAGACGGCCTCGCCGTCGCGTGCTTTCGCGTCCAGTCCGCCTCCATGGGACTTGCAGGTCGGCCATACGGTCCACAAATCGTCGGCGATCTCGCCCTGGAGGTAGTCGGCGATCTCGCTCGTCGCTTCGGGATTCTGCATCGAATGCATGGACGGGGTTGAGTAGCCGCCGTTGTAGGCCACGATGAGGCCGTACTCCTCGTCATGACGGACGTTGACGACGGGTCGGGCGTCGGTGGTGGCGTGCAGATCGTGTTTGACGAGCTCGACAGCCGCACGAGCCAGGTCCACGGCCAAGCGATGTGCCTCAGCGTCCAGTTCCTCGGCTGAGATTAGGCCCCTCCGATCAAAGACCTCACGCAGACAGCGGTCGACACCGGCAGCACGGACACCAGAATCATCGTCATCGCCGCGCGCGACCACTTCGAGCCAAGCCCGGTAGTCCGCAGTCACCGAACTCATGGTGCCTCAGCCCGCAAGCAAATACCCAGCGCTCATGCGGGCGCCGCGCTGTTCTGAGCGCCCGCTGCCCGGTCATCGATCCTCGCGCGGCACGGGCAATCGACGATCACGCGTCCGGAGCCGAGTCGAACCGGACGACGGTTATGCCGGGCGGCAGATCGTTGGCGAGACGCTCCCAAGTCTCGGCGTCCAAGCTCACTCCCCGCTCGATCGCATGCTTGATGATCCGCCCGCCCTGCTGTCGTCGACGATGTCCCGATTCCAGCACGACGCCGCTGATGTGCTCCGGGGGATCGACGTCCTCGCCGGCGCTCGACGTCGGTTGCCAGGGAGTCAATCAACGTCTCGAACTCCTGCCGATCGTCGAAGGCCACGACTACGACATGCCGCCGCTCGCGCCGCGCGGGGTCATAGCCGTACCGGGGGACGACGAACCGCCGGAGTTCGTCGTCCTCGGGATCTACCTGCGCCACGCAACCAGTTTGCCTGAGGGCGTCGACCTCAATTCGATCGTCTTGCGTCAAACAATCGGCAGGGTCGACTTGTGTCACAAGCGGATCGTCTTGTAGGACAGGCTGCCCCTCGCCAAATAGGCGAGTCGGGGGTCAGCGCCTCTGTTCAGGTGTGG
This sequence comes from Actinomycetota bacterium, assembly GCA_030853345.1. Classification (GTDB taxonomy): domain Bacteria; phylum Actinomycetota; class Actinomycetes; order Mycobacteriales; family Jatrophihabitantaceae; genus QHCC01. Next base: position 11,164 of record JALYVG010000212.1, read on the forward strand.
CGAGTGGGTCGATCATGAGGGTGTGAGTCGAGATGATGAGCCGCGCCCGGGCGAGGTCGAGTGGCTCGATGTCGGTCCGGCATCCCCGACTGGCGGTCCGGCGGGATCGTCGCGGCGCCGGTGGCCGAGGTGGCTGCCTGTGCTGCTCGCCGGCGGACTGCTGGTGGTCGTGATCGCGGTGGTCAATGATCACCGCGGTAAGCCGTCGGCGGCGCCGATAACATCTCCCGCGAGCACGGCAGCTGCGCCCTCTGCGGCTGGGTCGTTATCGGTGAGTGCACATGGCCGGCCCTGGCCGACGGCGACGGCCGGCTGTGGTGGGCAGGCGTATCTGCCGCTCGTCTCAAGCGCGCTGTCGTTGGCCGAGCGGACCGGGCTGCAGGTCAGGATCGGGCCGCAACTGAACACGGTTGATGTCGATCAGGCCCGGGTCAGCCCACAGCCGAACCTCCGGTTGGCGGCCGGGGAGTTCGTGTCGCAGCTGGCGCCCGATGGACCCGGCAGCGTCGCGCTGATCAACACATGCGACCAGGGTGCGCCGTCGCGGGTGGTGGCTGTCGATGCCGCCGGGCAGGTGCGTCAGGTAGCGGTGGGGCACTTCGATGGACTGCTGGCCGGCGGGGGCCATCCGTGGGCCTATCAATACCCTGCCGGCAATTCCGCGCCGGAAGGGCTGAACCCCCTCAACGGGGGTGCGCCACTGACCCTGCCAGCCGGCTTCGGGGTCGTGGGCGCCTACCAGGATCTGATCATCGGCTACCAAGCCCCGCCAGCGGGATCGGACCCGAACACGGCCGGCCCGCTGGTCATCCTGGACCCGGCCACCGGTCGCGTTAACGCCACCGTCGGGCCCGGCAGCGCCGCCGCGACCGTGAGCGCAGGTCTGATCCTGTGGACCGACGGCGCGTGCACCGCGGCCCTGCCCTGCGTCGTGCACCGCTATGAACTTGCCACCGGCGCCAGCTCCTCCCGCGACTACCACCTCGGCCTGGCCACTGACGCCTACCTCGGCTACGGGCTGGTCAGCCCCGACCAGCGACTGCTCGCCTTCCAACTCCACCGACCGGCACCTGACCCGAGATTCGATCAAGGCCACCCCGGCACCCCGACAGACATCGCGGTCCTGCACCTGGACACCGGCCAACTTGACACGGTGCCCGGCATCGAACTGTGGGCCAAAGCCGGCCCGGGCCTGCTGTTCTCCCCCGACAGCCGGTGGCTGATCATCGGCCTCGATGAAGGCACCGGCACCAGCCTGCTGCTCTGGCACCCGGGGCTCAGCCACCCCGCAGCCGTCGTAGAAGTCCCCGGCCTCACCCGGGACACCACACCACTCACCGCACACCTCACCGGCTAGCAACCGGGCCGGACGACACCAGCCCGAGCGCAATGCCGTGCACAGATCCACAGTCCAAGAGGGCCTCCCCATTCCAGACGAGGATCCCCTGCCGGGCGCGCGCATCGACCGGTCGCCGCCCTGAATGGTTCGTCGCCTTGGATTGTGACCACGAACGACTCTTGACGATGAAGCGCGACACGCTGATGCTGGACCGTGGTGGGCGCGGCCGACCGCCGAGCGAAGAGCAGGCCATCGGGACTGCAAGGCCCGCCGCGCTGCATAGCCTCACGGCTTAGGAGTCGCGTCCCATTGCTGGCGTCCGCGCCCACCGCCACCGGAACGCGGGAGTTCCTGTGAGATCGGGTATCGGTCTGATCCCCGATCGTCGCTGGCGCGCTGGTGGGGCTGGAGTTCGGGGCCGTCGTCGCGGCGTAACGTAGCGGGCCGTCGAAGCTGAGCGGGGTGGGTGATCATGCGACAGGCCCCGTTCCGGTTCGGGATCATGGCTCCAGCGCAGGGCGACATCGATGCGTGGTTGAGCGGCGCGCGCCGGGCCGAAGCGTTGGGCTACTCGACGCTGCTCAGCGCCGACAGACCGGATGCGGTCGAACCGCTCACAGCGCTGGCGACCGTCGCCGCTGCGACGAGCCTGCGGGTCGCCACATTCGTGCTCTCCGCGCCGCTGCGTCCGGCCCGGTCGGCTGCCTGGCAAGGCCACAGTCTGTCGCTGCTTACCGGCGGCCGGTTCGACTTCGGGATCGGCGCCGGATTGCCCCGGCACGAGCAGAGCGCGCGGGAGTTCGGTTTGCCTTTCGGCTCACCGCGCGAGCGGCTGGCCGCGGTCGGCGAGGCGATCGACCGGCTGCGGGAACTGGACGAGGGGCGGGTCGATGCCAGCGGCGCTGTTCGTTATACCCCGGTGCTCGTGGCCGCAGGCGGGCCGAGGTCGCGGGCGCTTGCCGCGGCGAAGGCCGACATCGTCACCCTCGGCTTCCCACCGCTCGCGAGCCGCGACGAGGTTGCCGAACTGGTCGCCGACGTCGCTCGGCATGAGGCAGATCGTGCCGATGGCATCGAATTGGCGATGAATATCTTCGTTGTCGGCCAGGCGGTTCCGTCGTGGGTGGAGGGGTTCATCGGCGCGACCGCCGCACAACTGGTCGCGGCCGACTCGCTGGTCATGCTGCGCGGGAACGTCGATCAGATGTGCGATGAACTGCAGCGACGTCGCGAGCGCTTCGGCGCGTCTTACATCGTCGTCAACAGCACTTTTGCCGAGCAGTTCGCTCCGGTGGTCCAACGGCTCACCGGCCGGTAAAGCGCCTCAACGCTCCGTCCCAGTCATCGATCCACTAACGATCCCTGTCGGCGGCGACTTCATAGATGATCTCGAGCCCGTCCTCGTCGTCCCACTGCTCGCCTATCTCGGTGAATCCATACTGAAGGATCAACCTGCGGGAAGCGATGTTGTCGGGGCTGACGGTTGCTCGGACTGTGCCGACGTCGCGCTCGCGGGCCGCTCGCTGAAGCAGCTCGACGAGCGCGGCACGCGCATACCCCTGCCTGCGGTGGGCCGGTTCGACCGCGTACCCGATCTCGACCATGCCGGCGGCATCGGGTGGACCGTGGTAGCCGGCCCGGCCGACGGCCAGCACCCGCTGCGGGTCCCAGATCACACCGGTGATCCACTCTGCGCTGAGCGGGTTGGCCAGCACCTGCGTACTTCGCCGGCGCCATACTCCACGCCACTCGGGGCCAGCGAAGTAGCCCGACATCGGTACAGCGGCGGCCGCGTTCGCCGCGGTCAGGTCGCCGCGAGCGAGGGCGTGCAGCGCGTCAGCACTCAGCTGCACGATCCGAACTCGTCGCACCTCGCCCGCCGCGGGATTCCCACCCTGCTCGATGTCCCTCACGTGCCGACGATCCCAGACACAGCACGAGATCAGAAAGCTAATTCCCGCATTGCCGGAAGACGATCGGCATCCGCAGTCGTATCAAGAGATTGCGTTGACGGTGAGAATGGGGCTGTGACCGCGATTGCGATATGGCTACGTGACTTGCCGTTGCCCGCGCGATGGGCCGTCGTCGGCGCGGTGTCTGCGGGCATGATCGGGACGGTTGCTGGGCTGGTCATTGGCCTTCGTACATATGCACCGACTGCGCCGTTCGCCGTCGTCGAGCTTGGCCTTCCTGCCGCCATCGGGGGCGCGGTCGTTGGCCTCGCCGCCGGCGTGATCGTGACGGCCTGCCGCCGAATCAAGCGAAACGACGCACGATCCTCCTGACCTCGACGCCCCAAACTGGCGACAGATACCGTTCCGCAGACCGATCGCCTGCGGGCGGCAGCCCGGTGACGCCGGCTTGCGGGACGAGCTTGATCATCGGCTGATGCGCCCGCTCTCAGCCCCAACGCCGTGTCAAGGACATTCGGCGATCGAGACGGCGAGCGAGAGAGGAGTAAACGGTTCGAGTCGCGGTCGTTCGTGGACGTGCCTTGGCGGGGCGACCCTGCGAACTGATCGCTACTGGCAGGCTGGAGGGGTGCCGATCGACCTCTTCTGGGACCACAACGCCTGGCACCAGGGTCGGTTGTTGCGCGCATTGCCTGCCCACTTGAACGAGGTGCTCGATGTCGGGTGCGGGGCGGGCTCGTTCGCTTCTCGCCTGGCGGTTCGTTCACGTCATGTCGACGCAATCGACCAGGCACCACACATGGTCGCCCTGGCGCGCGCCCGTGTTCCGGCTAACGTCGATGTCCGCGTCGAGGACGTGACCACCGGGCTACTGCCGTCTGCACGCTACGACGCGGTCACAAGCATCAGCGTGTTGCACCACCTCGAGCTCATGCAGGTGCTGCCGCTCCTGGCCGAGACGTTGCGTCCGGGCGGTCTTCTGGTCGCCGTGGCGCTGCCGAAGATCGACCTGCCTCGCGACCTCCCGATCGAGGCGTTGAGTGTGGCGGGGCACCGGTTTTTGGGCGCGGTTTTTCGGCTCGAGCAGAAGGTGACCGGGCGGCGCCGGTACGCCCATGAGGCGAGTGTGCGGGTGATGCCGATGCAGGATGCGGTGCTCACCACGCGGCAGGTCCAGGCGCAGGCTGCTTGCGTACTGCCGAACGTTCAAGTTCGCCGTTTGCCGTTCTGGCGTTACGAGCTGCGGTGGCAACGACCCCATTGACCCCCTGCGCTCCCCGCCCGCGGCAATCGTTCGTGCCCGTCCCGTTCAGGGTTCGGCTGTTGAGAAGCGGGTTCCGGCGGAGCGCTTTCCGGTCGCGGGAATAGCCGCCTCGCGGCCCGTCGGGCGGAGTCGCGGCCCAGACCCTCTGGCTGCGCTTTTCGACGACCATTGAAGAACAGGTCAAGATTCGTTCGTCATCGATGTCGAGACCGGGGTAGCGGCTCCGACCACGTGGTGATCGAGCGCCAACCCCGGCGCTCGCCACCGCGAAGGAGACATCACTGTGAGTACGCACACCGACTCCGCAATCAGCCACCTCGAAAACCGCGCCGCCGCCGCTCGCACCAGCCGAAGCCAGCGGGCAACCTTGACTCGCGTCCCTGTCTCGCGGGTGTGCCGGGCTGGTGCGACGGCAGCGGCGACCGGAGGCCTCGTTCTGTACGGATACGGCGCTGTAGCTCGGGCGCTGTCCGTGCCGATGCACGCCGGGGATCCAGGCGCGTCGGCGGCGCAGCCGCTCACTCCGCTGAACTTCGCGGTCGGCGTCGTGTTCTGCACGATCCTCGGCACCGCGGTCGCTGCCCTCGCGGGCCGCTACGCGGCGCGCCCAGGCTGCACCTTCGTTGGGACGGCGGTCACGCTGCTCGTCGTCTCGCTGGTATTCCCGATCGCAGCCAGTCACACGGAGGTCTCGACGCGCGTCTGCCTCGCTCTCGCGCACCTCCTCGCCGCCGCGATCGTCATTCCACAGCTGGCCCGCGCGCTGCGCCGCTGACCGTCCACGCCTCAGGTCTCGCACCCCCAACCATCCGGCCGATCCGGCCACTGACCGAAGGAGCACGTCATGAGCAAGGTCATCATCGGAATGTCCATGTCGTTGGACGGCATCGCCAGCGGCACCACCGAAGCCAACTTCTGGGACGTCCACAACGCCGTCCTCGGCTGGCTGTTCGACCTGCAGACCTGGCGATCGGCCGCCGCAATGGACGGCGGCGAGGACAACGCCGACTCCAGGCTGTGGGCCGAGGAGAACGAACGGATCGGCGCCCAGGTCCTCGGACGGCGCATGTTCGACTTCGGGAACGAGTCCTGGGGCGAGGAACCACCGTTCCGGGCACCGGTCTTCGTGCTGACCCACCGCCCGCAGGAGCGCATCGGCAAGCAGGGCGGCACGAGCTACACCTTCGTCACCGACGGGATAGCCGCGGCCGTCGAGGCGGCCAAGGCGGCTGCCGGCGGTAAGGACGTCCTGCTCGCCGGCGGGCTCAGCATCGCCCAGCAAGCCCTCGCCGCCGGCGTGGTCGACGAGCTGGCCGTGCACGTGCGCTCGGTGCTCATCGGTCACGGCGCTCGTCTGTTCGACGCGATCGGCGCCGAGCACATCCACCTCGAACGCACTCATATCAGCGGCTCGACCGGAGTGACTCATCTGCGCTATAGCGTCATCCCCACCCACGGAACCGCGAATCCCGGAGAGTCGTCGTGAAGTACCTCCTGATGATCTACGCCAACCAAGACACTTGGGCCAGTCTGAGCCCGGACGACTGGACCGCGGCCATCGCCGAGCAGGACGCGTTCAACGCCAAGTTCTTCGCGACGGGCGAACCGCTGGGCGCCTACGGCCTGGCCGACATGGAAAACGCGAAGGTCGTCCGGGTGCGCGACGGGGCACCGGCGATCACCGACGGGCCCTATCTCGAGTCGAAGGAGTATCTGGCCAGCTACTACCTGCTCGACGTCGAGCACGAGCAGCGTGCGCTGGACATCGCGGCCGAGATGCCGTTCGCGGCGTTTCGGGCGGTCGAGGTGTGGCCGGTGCTGCACGAGGCCGCGACCGAGATCTGAGAGGCACCGATGAGTCAGGCCGAGGACCTGCTGCGTGAGCTCACGCCGCAGGTCCTCGCTACGCTCACCCGACGACAAGGGATGTTCGATCAGTGCGAGGACGCCGTGCAGGAGGCCCTCCTGGCAGCGGCAACGCAATGGCCCGACGCCGGCATCCCAGCCAATCCACGCGCCTGGCTGCTGACCGTTGCCGAACGCAAGCTGATCGACAAGATCCGCAGCGACGCTGCCCGACGACGGCGCGAGGAGTCCGCCGACGTAGTCACTCAAGTGCCGAGCGCGGACGACGAGCGTGCCCTCGACCGCGACGACAGCCTGACCCTACTGTTCATGTGCTGCCACCCCGCGCTGACGCCCCCGTCGCAGATCGCGCTCACGCTACGCAGCGTCGGCGGTCTGTCCACGACCCAGCTCGCCGCGGCATTCCTCGTCCCGGAGGCGACCATGGCGCAGCGCATCAGCCGCGCGAAGAAGGTGTTGCGCGACGCCGGCGCCCATTTCACGATGCCGTCCCCGGACGAGACCCCGGCACGCCTGGCAGCCGTGCTGCTCGTCCTCTACCTGATCTTCAACGAGGGATACACCGCGACGTCTGGACGCGACCTGATCAACATCGACCTGACCGCCGAGGCGACCCGGCTCACCCGCGCCCTGCACCGCCTGCTGCCCGCCGACGGCGAGGTCAGCGGGCTGCTCGCCCTCATGCTGCTCACCGACGCGCGCCGCTCGGCACGGGTGAGCCACGACGGGACGATCGTCCCGCTCGCCGAACAGGACCGCACCCGCTGGGACCACGACCTCCTCACCGAAGGGATCGAACTGATCTCGACCGCGCTGACCACCTCCGCGCTCGGCCCCTACCAGTCGCAGGCAGCGATCGCCGCCGTTCATACCGAAGCAGCAGACACCGCGTCCACCGACTGGCCGCAGATCCTCGGCCTCTACGCCCTCCTTGACGAGATCGAACCGAACCCCATCGTGACCCTCAATCGGGCGATCGCGCTCGCGATGGTCCACGGACCACGCGCCGGGCTGCGGCCACTCGAATCACTCGACACCGACGAGCGGATCGTTCGACACCACCGGCTGCCCGCTGTGCGCGCGCACCTGCTCGAGATGGCCGGCGACGCGGCAGCCGCCCGCGACGAATACCTCGCGGCCGCCCGACGAACCACCAGCCTGCCCGAGCAGCGCTACCTGCATGCGAAGGCACTGCGTTGCCAGTGACGCCACGCAGGTCGACCAAGCAGCTACGCTTCGACGCCCGCGCCACAGAACGGCTACGGAATCGGCCGCGCCGACCCACCGCGCCACCAGGCCGGGTGACGCCGGGTCGTCTCACAGGATGATCCCCTGCAGGCAGCCGCCTGATGGCGTCCGCAACTGCCGCGTAGCGTGCGGCCCGCGCGCGCATGCCGCGATGAGTGCGCGACGTTGTCGGTCAGGCATCCACGATCGGAACGCGACGCGAGCCGAGCGCTGGAACCCGCGGAGCCGAAATTCCCGAGCACGCTGGGCGAGGGCGTGTGAAGATCGCTCACATGCCCAGGCCCACCTTGTTCCTGACGGTCGGCCTGCCAGGGTGCGGCAAGACCACCGCGGCGCGCAGGTTCGAGGTCGAACACGATGCGCTTCGACTGACGAAAGACGAGTGGATGAAGCGCTGTATGGCATGGGGAACCCGTCCTCTGCCAGCGACATCATCGAAGGTCGACTCATTGCGATCGCGCTGCGCGCCCTGCGCCTCGGCATCAGCGTCGCCCTCGATTTCGGTCTCTGGAGCCGCGACGAACGGTCGGCCCTGCGGCATGCCGGCGATGACGCAGGCGCAGCTGTGGTGATGTGGTACTCCCCGATCACCTTCGAAGAGCAGCGGCGACGCCACGACCTCCGCCTTGCTGCGGAACCTGAATCAACGTGGCCGATGTCCGAACACGACCTGAGGGCCTGGGCGGGCATGTTCAACGAACCGACCCCCGGTGAAGTGGACGGCAACGAGGCGATTGATCGGCCACCGATCGGGTTTGCCTCATGGGCGGAATGGATACAGCATCGCTGGCCCGCGAAGGTGTGACCGCCGCCGACCGACGCGTTCGTCTCGCGGTCCCGCGTCGCAAGAGGAATCGCCAGCGGCGTCTGCAGCCGCCCAACCGTCGCCGGCCCCGAGCTTCGCCACGTGTCACAAGCGGATCCACTCGCGGCCAGATTCAGCCCTGCTTCGACCTCTTGCCAGCCTCGTCTGAATCCGCCGGCCGGGTTGGCGAGGGTGATGTCATCGCGCCGCGACCACAGCGCCCTTTCCGGTTCCGGGTCGCCCCCGAGAAGGGCCGCCACTGCGTGCTGCGTACGCACAACAGTGGCACTGAAGTCCGGTGTAACCAGTTCTGCCATGACACTCCGACCTGCCCCACCAGTCTTGTTCCAGCGTGTCTGGCTAACTGACTGCGGCGATGGGGTCTTGCGCGGACAGTAGTTCGTGCTCGATCGGGGTGCGGTAGCCGAGGGCGGAGTGGCGCCGTTGGCGGTTGTGGAAGATCTCGATGTACTCGAAGACCGCGTTGGCCAGCTCCACTCTGGTCTTCCATCTGCGGCGGTTGAGCAGCTCGATCTGCATGGAGGACCAGAAGCTTTCCATCATGGCGTTGTCCAGGCCGTCGCCGACGGTGCCGAAGCTCGGCAATAGGCCGGCAGAGCGGATCTTCTCCCCGAACACCCAGGACGGTCTGCGTCCCGTGATCAGCGTGGACGATGCCGCCGGGCTCGGGTCGACGGTTCCGGATGGCCATGTCCAGGGCGTTGACCACGAGCGTGGCGTCCTGTTTGGAGTCGATCGACCAGCCCACGAT
>JALYVG010000218.1 GCA_030853345.1 Actinomycetota bacterium
GATGTGCTGTTCCTGGAACGGTTCAATGCCGGTTGGCGGGTCAACGCCGCCGGCTGCAAGCCGGACCCGCCCAAGCCGTACGAGTGCGACGTGGAGGGCTGACATGCGCAGCATGTTCTGGGGCGTGGCGGGCTTCGTGACGATCGGGCTGATCTACATCATCGTGATCGGTGCGATACACCGATGAGCGAGGTCAGTGGCGGGCGGATCAGGGATTTCCTGCGGTCCAACGGCTTGAGTCTGGCCTTCCTCGCGCTGTTGATCGGTGCGCTGATAGGGCAGGCCGTGTCCGGAGTCGCGGCCTTCAACGCGCAGCAGCTGGCCGATGGTGCTCAGCAATTCTCGCTGTGGGACTACCTCCGTTCGGGGAGCTTCGCGGTCGACGTGGCGGAAAACTGGCAGTCGGAATACCTGCAGTTCGCCCTCTACATCGTGGCGACGACGTGGCTGATCCAACGCGGGTCGAGCGAGTCGAAGAAACCCGAGGACGTCGGACTCGGCTCTGACGCGCAACAGAAGATCGGCCGGCACGCCACTGCCCAGTCTCCGGCCTGGGCGCGGGCGGGGGGCTGGCGGACAACTCTGTACGGCCGCTCGCTCGGCACCATCATGGCGTTCTTCTTCGCGATGTCGATGCTGGCGCAGTCCGTCGCCGGCCGCGCGGCGTTCAACGCCGAGTTGCTCGGCCAGCGCCGGGATCCGTTCACCTGGTGGAACTACGTGACCTCATCGGACTACTGGAACCGGACGTTCCAGAATTGGCAGTCGGAGTTCCTCGCCGTCGCCTCGATGGCCGTATTCGCGGTCTACCTGCGTCAGCGCGGATCTCCGGAGTCCAAGGTGGTGGGCGCCCCGCATGACGCGACCGCCATGGACAGCTGACCGCACCGTGTTCGTCGGTACCGGATCCGCCCGACCCGGGGGCCCGAACACATACTGGATGGTGCCGAGCGCATGAGAAGGAGTCAGATGGGTAAGCAGGTTCTGGTCACCGGTGCGTCCGGGTTCGTGGGATCCCGGCTCTGCACCGAACTCCTCGCGGCCGGGCATCGGGTGCGGGCGATGACCCGCCGGCCGGAGGAGTACGACGGCGCTGGTGACCCAGTAGCTGGCGATGTCGACGATCCGGCCAGCCTGCGCGCAGCCCTCGACGCGATCGATGTCGCCTACTACCTCGTCCATTCGCTCGGTGACGACGACTTCGAGCGGCGCGACGCCGACGCGGCCCGGAATTTCGGGGCGGCGGCTGCGGGCGCCGGCGTCGAACGGATCGTCTACCTGGGCGGACTGGGCGACGACGACGGGACGCTCTCGGCGCACCTGCGCTCGCGGCGCGAGGTCGAAGCTCTGCTCGGAACCGGTGGGGTGCCGGTCACGGTCCTGCGCGCGGCCATCGTGGTTGGCCACGGCGGCATCTCCTGGGAGCTCACCCGCCAGCTCGTCGATCACCTGCCCGTGATGGTGGCTCCGCGCTGGGTGACCACTCGCACCCAACCCATCGCGCTGGCCGACGTCATCCGCTACCTCGTCGGCGTGCTCGAACCGGCTGAGGCCCTCGGTGCGGTGTACGAGGTAGGTGGCGTCGAGGTGCTGCGCTACATCGACATGCTCAAGATCGTCGCCCGCATTCAGAACAAGCGGCTGTTGCCGGTCATCACGCTGCCGCTGTTGACTCCGCAACTGTCGTCGATGTGGCTCGCCCTGGTGACCGACGTCGATACCCCCACCGCACGCAACCTCGTCGACTCGATGACCACCGAAGTCGTGGTGCACGACGACTCGATCCGCGCTCTGGTGCCGGGGGAGCCGATGGGCTTCGAAGAGGCCGTCCGGCTGGCGTTGACCGAGCGGCAGGCGGCGAAATCGGCGCAATGACGGACTGGTCCGCCCGGCTGCAGCGCCTGCTCGGGCCGGCACTGATCGACCGGGTGCCGCGCGATCACGAACAGACTGACGGCGCGTTTCACCGCCGGCGCGCTGTCGTGGTCGTGACCTTGGTCGTGGGTGCGACGATGCTCGGCTTCTCGCTGTCCACACGGCCCGGCGACTCGGCGTTCTACTGGCTGACCGCGGCCCTGGCGGTGACCTGGACGCTCGGCGGGCTGGCCTCGGGTCCGCTGCATCTGGGCCAGGTCGGCACTGGTCAGAGCCTGCGCCGCCCGGTCGGTACGCCGATCCTGCTCGGCCTGGCAGCCGCGGCAGTATTCGTCGTGGGGGCATTCGTCGTCCGCGACATCGCTCCGTTGCGATCCCTGACCGACGACGTGCTCGAGCACGCGCGGCAGGGCTCGCTCGCCCTCATCCTGGCCGTCACCGTGCTCAACGGCATCGCGGAGGAAATCTTCTTCCGCGGCGCGTTGTTCGCCGCGGTGGGCCGGCGCCGCCCGGTGCTGGTGACGACGTCGATCTACGCGCTGACCACGGTGAGCACCGGCAACCCCATGCTCGTTTTCGCGGCCGCGGCGCTGGGCACCGTCCTGGGCCTGCAACGGCGCGCGTCTGGCGGCATCCTTGCGCCGATCCTCACGCACATCACCTGGTCGAGCACGATGCTGTTCGTGCTCCCTCCGCTGTTCGGCTGACGCGTGCAGCAGTCCCCTTGCGCGTCAGCCGCCCCACCGGAGGTAGAGCAGGGTGGCGTCGTCGTGCAACCGGGTGCCGGTGTGCTCCAGGGCGTATCGCACCAGGCGGCGCACCACTTCCTGCGGCCGACCGCCCGCGAAGTGTTCGCGCGCCACCAGGTCGCGCAGCCGATCCTCCCCGAACGGCTGACCGTCGGCGCTGCGGGCCTCCACGACACCGTCGGTGTAGAGCAGCACGCCGTCACCTGGTTCCAGGGACATGCTGACGAGGTCTGGGTGGACTTTGGCCAGTCCACCGAGGCCCAGGGGTAACGCGGGGACGAAATCACGCTCGGCCAGCGTGCTGCCCCGTCTAACGATGATGGGCTGGGGATGCCCGGCCGAGATCCAGCTCAGCTGGCCGCTGGCGACCTCCAGCCGAGCCAGCAGCCCGGTGGCGAACGGCGCCTTACCGGAGCAGGCCCGGACCGACTCGTCGATGAATTCCACCATCGCGGGCAGGTCTTTCGCGTTGCGCCTGGCGTGCCGGTAGGCACCCATCAACAGTGAACCAAGCACTGCGCTGGCCAGCCCGTGCCCGACGGCGTCGAAGACCGCGACGTCGAGCACCCCGCGGTTGTAGGCGTAGTCGAAACAGTCGCCGCCGACCTCGTAGGCCGGTTCCAGGAGCCCCGCCACGTGTGTGGTCCCGGTGGCGAACGAGACGGGGGGCAGCAGCGACCACTGCATCTCTGCGGCCAGGTCCATGTCCTGTCGGCGGCGCAACAGGTGCGGCAGATCGGTGTAGTCGGCGCTGGTCACGATGAGATGCGCGGCGGCGTGACCGAGCTCGACGCAATACTCCGCCAGGGCCTCGTTCCACGCGGGCAGTCGCATGGCCAGCACGCCGAGTTGGTTCACCCGCTCGGTGACCGGGACCCACACCTCCCAGCCGTCGTCGCGTTCGTAGGCCAACGGCTGCGCCGACACGAACGCGCGTCCGGCCATCGAGCCGTCCACCGCCGCGACGCGTGGCTTTTCGCCGTGCGGCAAGATGTCCGGGTGCGGCATGAGCACCGCATGGGCGTAGTCCACCAGGTAGAGAACGACATCCGTGCCGCCCAAGCCGGCTATCGCCAGCGACAGGGTCTCCACCAGCGCATCCGGTTCGGCGGACTGGTTCGCGCGCAGCAACCGGCCGACGGGGCGGTCGTGCGGGTCGAGTGCGGTCACGGCCTCAGGCTAGCCCGCAGCCGCCGCCGCCCACCTGGGAGCCGAGTCCCGGCCGTCGAATGGGGATGGACCAGAATCGGGCCGTGCCTGAACTGCCTGAGGTAGACGCCGCGCGGGTGGTGATCGAGCGCACCGTGCTCGGCCAGCGGATCGTCTCGATCGAGGATGTCGACCCGTACGTGTGCCGGCCACACACGGCTGCGGAGTTCGAGTCGGCGTTGGTGGGCAGGCGATTCGTGCGGGTGATGCGGCGCGGGAAACAGCTGTGGTGTGAGACGTCGCGGGCGGGCAGCCGGCGCGCGAGCGGAGCGCACCTGGGCCTGCACCTGGGCATGGGCGGGCGGATCGTCGCCACCGACAGAAGCGGTCGCGTGCTACCTGACGGGGACTCAACGCACGGCTTGGCCGGTGCGCATCAGCACCGGTGGGACCGCTTCACCGTCCGGTTCGCCAATGGCATGGCGTTGCGACTGGTCGACATGCGCCGGTTCGGACGGGTGCGGTTGGACCCTGACGTCGCGGCATTGGGTCCGGACGCATTAGACGTCGATCTCCGGGAGTTCCGGCGACTGCTCTCGCGGAGCACGACATCGATCAAGGCCCGACTGCTCGACCAGTCGGTCCTGGCCGGGATGGGCAACCTGCTCGCCGACGAGGCACTATGGCAGAGCAAGATCTCACCGGCCAAGCGGGTCGATCAACTCGAGCCGGCCGAGGTGGCCGCGCTGCACCGAGCGATGCGCCAGGCGTTGCGACGCTCCATCGCCACCGGCGGGTCGCACACCGGCCGGGTGATTCCGGCGAGGCGCGAGGGTGGCACCTGTCCGCGATGTGGCGCGCCGATGCGGCACGGGACGGTCGGTGGCCGCTCGACCTGGTGGTGTGAGCGCGAGCAGGATGAGCGCCATGGCTAAGGGCGACCTGTCGGAATACCGCCGTCGCCGCGACGCCAGCAAGACCTCCGAACCGGTACCGCCCGCCGCCTCCCGCAGGCGCAAGAAGGAGCCCGGCCATCGGTTCGTTGTGCAGGAGCACCACGCCAGTGCGCTGCACTGGGACTTCCGGCTCGAGCGCGACGGAGTGCTCGTGTCTTGGGCAGTGCCCAAGGGTCTGCCGCCGGATCCCAAGGTCAACCATCTTGCGGTGCAGACCGAGGACCACCCGATGGAATACGCGACGTTCGAGGGCGTGATCCCGGCGGGGGAGTACGGCGGCGGCGAAGTCACGATCTGGGATCACGGCACCTACCAGCAGGAGAAGTGGACCGAGCGCGAGGTCAAGGTGGTCCTGCACGGCACACGGGTGCAGGGCCGGTTCGTCCTGTTCAAGACCGGGAAGAACTGGATGATGCACCGCATGGACGCCGCGGCCCGGCCCGGCTGGCAGCGCCTGCCGGGGCTTGTCAAACCCATGCTGGCGGTCCCGGGCGAGCTGCCCACGCCCGCCGAGGAGCAGGAGTGGGCCTATGAGATGAAGTGGGACGGTGTTCGCGCGGTCGTCTACGTCGAGGGCGGCCGGGTTCGGGCGATGTCGCGAAACGACATCGATATGACGGTGAGCTACCCCGAGTTGCGTGCCCTGGGCCTGGCGCTGGGGACCACCCAGGCCGTTCTCGACGGTGAACTCGTCGCCTTCGACGAGCGCGGCCGACCCAACTTCTCGACGCTGCAGCAGCGCATGCACGTCGGGGACGCCGCTGCCGCCCGCCGGCTGTCGGCCCAGGTGCCGGTCGTCTACGTCGTCTTCGACCTGCTGCACGTCGACGGCCGGTCGTTGCTGCACGAGCCCTATGAGAAACGTCGACAGGAGTTGGACACGCTCGCGCTGGCCGGCGAGTCGTGGCAGCCGTCCCCGGTGTTCGACGGTCCGGGCGCGGATGTGCTCGCAGCCAGCCTGGAGCAGGGCTTGGAGGGCGTGCTCGCCAAACGCCGCAACTCCCGATACGAGCCAGGCAAGCGAACTCCGGCGTGGCGCAAGGTGAAACACGTGCGCATGCAGGAGGTGGTGATCGGGGGCTGGCGGTCCGGCAACGGCCGGCGCGCGGGCAAGATCGGCTCGCTCATGCTCGGCATCCCCGAGAACGGCAGGCTGCGCTACGTCGGGCAGGTCGGCACGGGCTTCACCGACGCTCTGCTGGCCGACCTGGCCCGACGGTTGGCCAGGGTGGAGCGCAAGTCCACGCCGTTCGCCGCAGAGCTGCCCAGTGCGGTTCGGCGCGAGGCCCACTGGGTGTCGCCCAAACTGGTGGGCGAGGTTGCCTTCACCGAATGGACACCCGATCGGCTATTGCGGCACCCGTCCTGGCGCGGCTTGCGCCTGGACAAGTCGCCTGAGGACGTGCGCCCGGAGTGACGCACGCCTGCTGACCAGGCGCGGGCGATCCGGCACGATGAAGCGATGCCCGAGGATGCGCTGCACGACGCGATCGATGAGCTGTACTCCGCGGACCCGGAGGAATTCGTCAAGCGGCGTGGCGCGCTGGCCAGCAAGGCACGCCAGGACGGCGACCCGAAGACGGCCACGGCCATCACGGCGTTGCGTCGCCCGACCAAGGCGGCCTGGCTGATCAACCGGTTGGTGCGCACCGAACCCGACATCGCGTCCGGCCTGGCCCAACTGGCCACGAAGCTGCGCGACGCCCAGCGGACCCTGGATGGGGCCAAACTGCGCGAGCTGACCCAGCAGCGACGCACCCTGATCGACCGGGCCACCCGTCGGGCCTTCCACCTCAGCGGGCACGCGGAATCGGCAGCCGCGCTGCGCCAGGAGGTCGCCTCGACCCTGGAGGCCGCGCTGGCCGACCCGCAGGTGGCCCAGCAGTTGGCCACCGGCTCGCTCGTGCGCTCTGCGGAGTGGAGCGGCTTCGGCGACGCGACGCCGACGTTGAGCGCGGTGCCGCCGATGCGGGCTGCCGAACCGACGAGCTCGCCTAAACATGCCGGCCCGACGAGGGGTAAGGCAACGCCGGCGAAGCGTGCCGAGCCGGCCGTGGTGAGCGCGCAGCAGCGCTGGCAGGAACAGGTGACCAACGCGGAGCAGGCGCTCGCGACGGCGAGCGAGGAACACGTCGCGGCTGCCGCGGCCGAACGCGACCAGGACGACAACGTCAAGCAGTTGGCCGACCAGCTGGCCGACGCCCGACGCCGCCTGGACGAGGCGCGCTTGACCACGCGGCACGCGAAGGCCCAGCAACTTCAGGCCCAACGCCGCCTGGACCGCGCCCGTTCTCGTTAGTGGCGTGTTGCCCTTGGGTGGTGAGCTATACGCGAGAGCATCCCTCAATGACGAGCCGTCCGCGCTACGGCGACGCGGACGATATCGGGGGTGAGGCGATTGCCGCCGTGCTCGCTGCGGCGGTCGACGTCGCGGGTGCTGACGTGCTTGTCGTCGCTGACGTGCTGCTCGTCGGGGTCGTGCTCGGGGCGGCACTCGTGGGTGGCGCGCTGCTGGTGGCCGGGTTGCTGCGCGTCGCGGAGCCGGCGTGCGTGGCGCTGGCCGGGTTGGTCGAGGCCGCGCTCGACCGGCTGGTGGCTACACCCGACCTGTTGCCCGCAGTGCTCTTGCCAGGCTGGTGGGAGGCTTGCCCCGTCGTGCTGGGGCCGGGCTTCTGCTGATCGGCCGGCGGCGTGTTGTGCGACGTGGGCCGCAGCACCAGGAACGCCCCGACCGCGAGCGCGGCGAGCAAGACGGCTGCGAGCAGCCACACGGCACCGCGGCGCTGGCGCGGTTCGTCAACCGGTGCCCACGGATCGTCCGGGGCAGGCGGCACCGAGCCGGATCCACCGACCGCTGCGAGTCCGACGGTCGGGGCATCGGCCATGGCAGCGCCGTCCGGCGCTCCGGCGGCACTGGCCGCACCCATCCCGGCAGCGCCGACTCCGGCAGCGCCAACCAGGGCGGCGGCCCCTAACGGCCCCGCCCCGACGGGCGTCGAGCCACTCGGGTGTGCGCTGCTGGTCGCGGCAGTGGCGTCCATGCCCGCGGCGGCCGTGGCCGCTAGCGGGAATGGGGCGGTCCGGGTCCCCACGTCGCGAAGAGCCTGCGCGACCTGCGCGGCGTTGGGACGCTGGTCCGGGTCGGTGGCGGTCATGGCACTCAGCAGTCCCGGCCACGGTGCGGGCAGGTGATCGGGGATGTCGGGCCCATGATCGAGCCTGGCCAGGACGGCCTCGACCGGGGTGCCCTCGTAGGCACGCACCCCCGTGTGCGCCTCGATCAGCACCAGGCCGAGGGAATACACATCGGCCACCGGCCCGACGTCGGCGCCGCGTGCCTGTTCGGGAGCGAGGTAGGACGCGGTGCCCACGGTGAAGTCCACGTTGGTCATCCGCTCGCTGCCCAGCAGCCGCACGATGCCGAAGTCCGACAACCGTGCGCGCACCGTCATATCGCCCGCCGTGCGGTCGGTGCCGAGGATGATGTTCGCGGGCTTCACGTCCCGATGCACCATGCCCTGGTCATGCACGTAGGCGAGGGCGTCGGCGACCTGGATGCCGATCTCGCGCACCTCCGGCTCGGCCAACGAGCCCTCGGCGATGCGGGCCGCCAGCGTCGGGCCGTTGATCAGCTCCATGACCAGGAACGTCGGGCCGTCGTCCGCCCCGCTGAGCGAGCCGTCGAACAGGGTGATCAGATTGGGGTGGTTGAGCGTGGCCAAGGCATGAAGTTCGAGCTGCTGACGCTCGGCGCCAGAGGCCGTGTCAGCCTCGACGGCGTGCGTGCGGAAGACCTTCACGGCGACGTCGCGTGCCAGCAATCCGTCGTGCGCGCGGAACACGTCGGCCATGCCGCCGGCGCCTATGCGGTCGACGACGCGGTACCGGTTGCCGAGGACCCACTCCGCTTCGGGGCCCGGCCGGCTCGAAAGGGCTTGGGTGGCTGGTCCGAGGGAACCAGTGGTGTCGGAGATGGCTCCTCCAGGCTGGTCGTCATCGCGCTGCATTTCTCGAAAGACCTTCCCGTCATACTGAGTTGCGTAACCGTTCTGCCCCAGGTCCGTAAGGAGCGACCATGCGCATCGCTACGGTCACCTGCCCCTTGTGCGAGGCGACCTGCGGCCTGCAGGTCGGCCTTGACGGCGACCGGATCACCAGTATCCGCGGAGATGATGGGGACGTCTTCTCGAACGGTTATATCTGCCCCAAGGGCGCCTCACTCGGGGCCTTGCACGAGGATCCGGACCGGCTGCAGCAGCCCTTGGTCAAGCGCAACGGAGCGTTCGAGGCGGTGAGCTGGGACGAGGCGTTCGCCGAGATCGAGCGCCGGCTGCCGCCGCTGATAGCTGAACACGGCAAGAACTCTGTCGCCGTCTACGCAGGCAACCCCACCTCGCACAACCTCGGCGCGCTGCTCTACGGGCGGGTGTTCTACAAGGCCCTGGGCACGCAGAACATCTACACGGCGGGCACCGTCGACCAGATCCCCAAGCACTTCTCCTCCGGTTACCTGTTCGGCGACCCGTTGACGATCCCGATCCCCGACCTCGATCACACCAACCACCTGCTGCTATTGGGCGCCAACCCGCTGGTGTCCAACGGCAGCCTGATGACCGCGCCGAACGCGAGGGGCCGGCTCAAGGCCATCCGCGAGCGCGGCGGCAAGATCGTCGTGATCGACCCGCGCCGCACCCGAACGGCCGAGATGGCCGACGAACACCACGCCATCGTGCCCGGCACGGACGCGCTGCTGCTGGCCGCGATGGTCACCGTGCTGTTCGAGGAGGGCCTGGTCTCGCTGGGCCGCCTGGCTGAGCACGTCAACGGCCTGGGCGAGGTGCGCGCTCACACGGCACCGTTCAGTCCCGAGACCGTCACGGCGAGGGTCGGCATCGCGGCTGAGCAGATCCGCAGAATGGCGCGCGAACTCGCCGCCGCCGACCGGGCGGCGGTGTACGGCCGCATCGGGACGACCACCCAAGCGTTCGGCACCCTGGCCAGCTGGTTGGTCGACGTGCTCAACGTGCTGAGCGGCAACCTCGACCGCTCCGGTGGCGCTATGTTTCCGCTCGCCGCGGCTGGTCAGGCCAACGCCCGGGCCGGCCGCAATCGCGGCTTCGTCCACGGCCGCTGGCACAGCCGGGTGCGGCACTTGCCAGAGGTGATGGGCGAACTGCCGGTCGCGACCCTGGCCGACGAGATCCTGACGCCGGGCGATGGCCAGGTTCGCGCGTTGGTCACCGTGGGCGGCAACCCGTGCCTGAGCACCCCGAACGCAGACCGGCTGACCCAGGCCGTGCAGCAGCTGGACTTCATGGTGTCGTTGGACGTCTATCTGAACGAGACCAGCCGACATGCTGACGTGATCCTGCCCGGCCCGTCCCCGCTGGCCCGCGCGCATTTCGACGTCGTCTTTTACCAACTGGCGGTGCGTAACGTCGCCAACTGGACCCCCGCGGTCATCGACACCGACATGCCGCAGGAGTGGCAGACACTGCTTCGGCTCGTGGGCGTCGTCACCGGTCAGGGTGCCGACGCCGACGTCGCCGCATTGGATGCGTTCGTCGCCGAGGAGGTCGCCCGGCGTGCCGGGCTGGACGTCGCGGTGGCAGCCGGGCGCACCGGCCCGGCTCGGCTGCTAGACCTGATGTTGCGCGCCGGGCCTTACGACATCACGCTGGCCGACCTCGAGGAGCAGCCGCACGGGATCGATTTCGGCCCGCTGCAGCCGCGAATTCCTGACGTACTCGGCACCCCGAGCGGCCGCATCGAGCTGGCACCGGACGCGATCACCGTCGACCTGCCCCGGCTGGCCGCGGAACTCGCGCATCCGCTGAACGGGCAGCTGCTGCTCATCGGCCGACGCCAGCTCAACTCGAACAACTCCTGGATGCACAACCTGGCTCCGCTGGTGCGCGGCAGCAACCGGTGCACCGCGCAACTGCACCCCACTGACGCGGCCCGGCTCGGGCTCGTCGAGGGCGTCCTGGCGGTCGTGCGCTCGCGTGCCGGCGCTGTGACAGTGCCGGTCGAGATCACCGACGCCGTCCGACCGGGCGTCGTCAGCATCCCGCACGGTTGGGGCCACGATGCCCCTGGCATGCAGACCTCGGTGGCCACCGCGCACCCCGGCGTGAACTCCAACGTGGTGGCTGATCAACTGCTACTCGACGCGCTGAGTGGTACTGCGGTGTTGAACGGCATACCGGTCGAGGTCGTGCGGGCGGGCTGAGCCGTCAGCCAGCCGCCGGCGGCATCGCCAGTTCGTGGCGATCGAGCCAGCCCGTCACGTGCTCGAGGACGAGGTCCGGTGACTCGAGCTGCGGCGTGTGCCCGACTCCGGGCAGGATCGCGCTCTCCCAATTCGGGTTGGCGGCCAGCGCCGCGCGGGCGGCCGCGATCGGCACGAGCCGGTCGCGCTCACCGTGGATGAACAACACCGGGACCCGGATCCGCGTCAGCAAGGCCCGGTAGCTCTTGGGCCGGGCCAACATCAACATCAGCGAGCGTGCCGCCTGTAGGAAAGCGGCGTCCTGTGCCGGCATTGTGCGCCGGTACGCGACGAGTGCGGTGGCGGCGTCCATCAGATCAGCCGACGCCCTCGACGGGTCGGCGAAGCACAAGTTGATCACCCGCTGCACGAGCTGCCTGTCAGTCATCCGGTTGCGGGTGCGAGCCATGTAACGCTGGCCGATGAAGGGAACTCCATAGATCATGAACTGCGAGGTGACCTGCAGGTCCGGCATCTGCCGGGGCACCGGGACCGAGGGATCTACCAGCACTAGCCCCGCGACAGATTCTGGGTGAGCGTCGGTTTCCAGGAGCGAGACCATGCCGCCCATCGAATTGCCGATCAGGACGGCCGGACCGCCCGCGATCTCGCGCACGAACCGGTCCAGGATCGCTGCGTTGGCCTGCACCGACGTCGATCGTCGCCCGGACGTGGACAGACCGAAGCCCGGCAGATCGAGTGCATAGACGCGGCCGCGTTCGGCCAGTGCCGGCGCCACGGGCACCCAGTTCAGATGGGAGCCGCCGAGTCCGTGGACGAGGACGATCGGGCTGCCCTCGGCGGGTCCGCCGAAGTCGACCCAATGCACCGGACCGCCGAAATCGGCGACGTGCCCGGTGCCGCCCCAGGGCTCGGCGAAGGTCCATGGCGCGCGGTTCTGGTCCTGTTCGGTGCTGTGCATAGTGGGCGGTCCCTTGTCGTCGTCGCTGGTCGTGGTCGGGCCGGTTGCTGTCGCCGGACTTTGTCGGGCTTGGCCCCCGGGCTGAAACCTACGCGGATACCTCACCCAGCGTAGGGGCGGAGATCGTGCGCTCAGCCTCGGCACGATCAGCGACGCCCTACTGCAAGCGGGGCGAGAATGAGGCATGCAAATGCCGCGCTCGCTCGCCCCCGTCAACCGGAGGGTGGTCAACCCGATCGAGTCACGCTGGGCGGCCCGGCTGCCGCCGTGGATCATCCTGGTGCACACCGGACGGGGCAGCGGGCGCACGCATCGCACCCCCTTGTTGGCGTGGAAGCGCGGTGATCTGCTGATGATCGGGATCGCGCTCGTCGCCGTCCTGGTGCCGGAGGTCTAGAACTGGGTAGGAACCCCGCGAAACGACCTATTGGGCCCTACGTTGGCCCGTAACCCATTCGAACTGACGAAGTAATCGGGGGTGGAGGTACCGTGTACTACGAGCGGAGCGGGCCGCTTCCCAGGATGGGAGCGTCGATGACTGAGCGATCCCCCGAGAGTGAATTGCAGCCACACGTGAAACACGATGACGATGATCTTCGCGATAGCCTGGCGGCGTTGTCCCGCCTGGCGACCGGAAGCCTGGATCTGCGCGACGTACTGACGCGGGTTGCTGAGTTCGCAGTGGCGGCCATTCCCGGTGCCGACGGCGCCGGGCTGACGCTGCTCGAAGCCGGGCAGGGTGACACCATCGTCGCCTCCGCCGCGTTCGTGGCCGAAGTCGATGCGATCCAATACACGCTCGAAGAAGGTCCGTGCATCACCGCGGCCAGAGAGGCGAGAACGGTTCGCTCCGGCGCCCTTGGCGAGGACGCCCAGTGGCCACGATTCGGCCCGCAGGTCAAACGTCTCGGCGTGCACAGCGTGTTGTCACTGCCGCTGCTGATCCCCGGTGGTGGGGTGGTCGGCGCGATGAACGTCTACGCCCACCCGATGAACAGCTTCGACGATCACGCGGTCCTCATCGGTGAGTTCTTCGCCGTCCCGGCGGCGATCGCGGTGCAGAACGCCCAGGTGCTCGCGCAGACGAAGCGCCTGGCCAACCAGCTGCAGGCCGCTCTGACCAGCCGGGCGGTGATCGACCAGGCACTGGGCATCTTGATGAGTCGCACCGGCAGCACTGCCGAGCAGGCCTTCGATCGGCTGCGTGACCGCAGTCAAAGCGACAACGTCAAGCTGCGTGAGGTGGCCCAGCGCGTGGTGGACGAAGCGGTCCGGCGCGCCCGGGCACGCCACGTGACCTGATTCAGCGCAGTGCGATCAGACCGGGTCGGTGCGGGCCAGACCGTCCAGGATCCGCCCCGCGGCGGTGGGCACGTCCCCGCCGTCGACCGCGGCGCGACGCCGCAGCTCAGCCCGCGCCAACTCTGGCGGGAGGCCGCTCTCTATGAGTGCACCGATCGCCCGATTGATCGTCGCATGCTCACGCAGGCCGGCGACGCCCGCGGTGGGCGTCGGCAACGCGAGGTGCTGATCGAGCACGAGCAAAGTCGGTTTGACCTCGAGGACCCAGGCCAGGTCGGCGGCCAGGTCGACGAACGCTCCGGGGGTGGCGGCGTAGAGCACCAGTGTGCTCCCCGTCTGGCTGCCCGCCACTGCGTCGAGCGGAATACGCAGGGACGTGCCGGCGCTGGCATCAGGCCCGGTGGTGGTGAAGCTGATCCGGTGCTCCTCGGCCGCGATCGTGATCGTCAGCCCCACGTAGGACCCGACCGCCCCGCGGAGTTCGGCGTCCAGTGACTGCAGCACGGATTCCAGCCCACCGTCGGTGTGCTCGATGGCCGCCGACAAGGCTCCGAGATCGGCCGCTAGCGCTGCCGAGAGGATCACTGCGGGCCCCCAGGGGGCGTCCCGATCGCTGATCTGCTTCGTGCCGGTCCGGTGACGTCGGTTGTCGTCATCGGCGCCCGAGCTGAGGCGGGTCGGGTCCCGGATCAGTGTCAGTACCTCGACCTTACGCGCCCTACCAGCCGGATCACGATTCGCGCAGCGTCCGTCGGGGTCGGCGCGGCCTGAACGGGAGACGGTACCGCTGGCTCGCTGCCATGGGTATTTTGAGGGCGTTGGATTAGCAGCCGGTCCGGGCCCGTCGCGCCAAGCTCGTCGGGTCGAGCGTTCGCTCGCCGCCGGGGTTTCGGTGATCTCCGGGAGGATCATCACATGGCTCTGCCGAGTCTGCTCGACTACCGCGAACTCGATGCGGCACCGACATGACCCGCACCTCCTCCGCCCCCGCGCTGAGCTATGACGCCAAACGCGAACTGCATTACCCGAAGCCGGCGTGGCGCGGCTGGATGCACCTGGTGGCCTTTGAGATCTCGCTGATCGTCGGCACGTTGCTCGTGGCGCAGGCACACGGGCTGACCCGCGCGGTCGCAGCCGGGATCTATGCAGGGACGCTCAGCGGTCTGCTCGGGACGAGCGCCCTCTACCACCGTGGCAACTGGGGACCGGTTGCGCACCGACTGCTGCAGCGCCTCGATCACGTCATGATCTTCCTCCTCATCGCCGGGACTGCGACGCCGGTCTTCCTGCTCGTGGTTCCCGGGTCGATCGGTGTCGTATTGCTGAGCGTCATGTGGACGCTGACCGCGATTGCGTTGTTCACCCATCTGGTGTGGATGGATGCCCCCGAAGTGCTCGTGGGCGCGACCTTCATCGGACTAGGCTGCGTGGGAGGCGCGGCGCTGCCGTTCGTGTGGATGCACGTCGGCGTGGCCGCGTTCGCGCTGATGCTGGCCGGGGGGTTGCTCTACATCGTCGGTGCATTGCTCTACCACCGGCGCCGACCCGACCCGCTGCCGGCCGTGTTTGGGTTCCACGAGGTGTTCCACGCGTTCGTCAGTGCCGGGGCGGGTGCACACTTCGTGGCGATCGCGATACTGATCATGTAAACCGCTCGCCGCTGACCGACAGGGGGCCGAGCCGCAACGAAAGGACATCGGATGGGCCGCAAGCGCAAGGTTCAGCGGGCACTTCAGCACAACGTGGCAGGAGCGCGAGATCTCGCCGGCTCCACGGTCGAGTCGGTCCGCGAGCACGCCACGTCGGCGGGCGAAAGCGTCGGCAGCGTCGTCTCGTCGACCTTGGACGACGTCGCGGCGCGCAGCCGGCGGGCCCGCAAGAAGGCCCGCAAGAAGGCCAAGAAGCAGGCGAGCTCAGTGCGCTCGACCGCTCAGAGCACGGTCGACAGTGCCCGGCGCCAGTCCGCGCGCAAGCTGCGCAAGGCAGGGATGATTGCCGCCGAGCAGGCTGAGAAGCGAGCCGCCCTACTCGACGCCCCGAAGCGCCGTCGCGGGCGGGTCCTGGCCGCCGGCCTCGCGGTGGCTGCGGTCGGCGCGGTCGCGGTCAAGGCGCAAGGGGCCAAGTCCCCGGCCTCCCAGCCGAACCAGCCGGGGCCGGCTTCCTGAGTGTCGGCTCCGCAGGGGGTACACCGATCACCAACGCACTGGTGAGTGCGTCACCCGGCATCGAAGCGCGATCGGAGTCGGACACCGCATTCACGCACCGCCAAATCCTGGTGATCATGTCCGGGCTGATGCTCGGCATGTTCCTGGCAGCGTTGGACCAGACGATCGTCTCGACGGCGTTGCCGACGATCGTCGGCGACTTTCACCGCAGCGATCTGTTGTCGTGGGTGATCACCTCCTACCTGCTCGCCAGTACCGCGTCGACGCCGCTGTGGGGCAAGGCCGGTGATCTCTACGGCCGAAAGCGCCTGTTCCAGCTCTCGATCATCGTGTTTCTGGTCGGCAGCGTGCTGTGTGGTGCCGCGCAGAACATGTACGAGCTGATCCTGTTCCGCGGCGTCCAAGGTATCGGCGGCGGTGGGCTGATCTCGCTGGTCTTCGCGATCATCGGCGACGTCATCTCGCCGCGCCAGCGAGGCCGCTACCAGGGCTATTTCGGCGCGGTGTTCGGCATCTCGAACGTGATCGGGCCGCTGGCAGGCGGATTTTTCGTCGACAACCTGAGCTGGCGCTACATCTTCTACATCAACCTGCCGCTGGGCATCGTTGCGCTCGTGGTCACCAACCGGGTGCTCACCCTGCCGGAGCGAAGGCGCACGGTGCAGATCGACTGGTGGGGAGCGCTGCTGCTCGTGGCCGGAGTCTCGGCCGTGCTGCTGGCCACCCAGTCCGGCGGCAAGGACTACCCGTGGGCCTCCGGACAGATCATCGGGCTGTTCTCGGCCGGGGCGCTGATCCTGGCGGGCTTCGTGCTGCGCGAGCGAGCCACCCCTGAGCCCATTCTTCCGCTCGAGCTGTTCCGGATGCAGATCTTCACGGTCAGCAATGTCGTGGCCTTCATCAGCGGCATCGCGATGTTCGGCGCACTGGCCTTCCTACCGCAGTACCTGCAACTGGTGCACGGCGTGTCGGCCACCGCGTCGGGTCTGCTGCTGTTGCCTCTGCTCGTCGGCCTGCTGTTCATGAGCATCGCATCGGGGCGTTACATCTCCCAGACCGGCAACTACCGCTGGTTCCCCCTCGTCGGTACGGTGCTCGTCACCGTGGGTCTGGCGTTGCTCAGCCGCATCGGCGCGCACACGTCCCTGGCCCTGGTCAGCCTCGACATCCTGGTCTTCGGTGCCGGCCTCGGCCTGTTCATGCAGGTGCTGACGCTGGTCGTGCAGAACGCCGTCCCGATGCGGCAGATGGGTGTGGCGACGTCGTCGGTGACGTTCTTCCGATCGATGGGCGGCACGCTCGGCGCGTCTGCTCTGGGCGCGTTGCTCACCGCCCGGCTCGTCGTCGAACTGCCCCGCTACCTGCCGCATTCGGCTCCGGCGAAGGCCGGCAGCGACACGGTGTCGGAGCTGGTCCAGAGCCCGCAGGCGATGAATGCCCTGGCCCGGACGAATCCCGCGCTGCACGAGGGCATCATTCAGGCCTACGCGCACGCTATAGACACGATGTTCCTGGTAGCGGTACCGATATCGATCCTGAGTGTGGTGGCGGCGATGTTCATCAAGCAGGTCCGGCTTCGGGGGAGCGCGCCGACGGAGGCGCCAGACTCAGACGTGGCGAGATGATGCGCGGAGTCGCCATCTCAGCCGGCTACGGAGCGGGCGGCAGCCGCGTCGCGCCTGCTGTCGCGCGCGCGTTGGGGTTGCCGTTGCTCGACCGGGCGATCAGCGTGGCGGTGGCCGCCGAGTTGGGCGTGACTGTGCACGAGGCCGAAGCCGCCCAGCCGGCGCGAACGCTGGCCGATCGCTTCTTGTCGCTGCTCGCCCCGCTGGCTGGGGGAGTGCTCGGGGCGGGCACGGATGCCGCACCGCCGGGTGAGCTGCCTGCCGCCGATGACGGCGCCGCGTTCCGCGACCAAGCCGAGCGGGTCATGCGCGCCGCGCTCGACACCGGCGCGGTCATTCTGGGCCGGGCCGGCGCGGTGGCGTTCCGCGACCAGCCTCAGGTGCTGCGGGTGCGGTTGTTCGGGCCCCGCGTGGCGCTACTGGCCCAGGCGATGAACTTCGACGGCGTGGACCTGCCCACCGCGCAACAGCGGATGAAGCAGGTCAACGCCGCCCGAGAGCAATACGTGCGCCGGCTCTATCGGTGCGGGGCCGATGAGCCCGCCCTGTTCCACCTGCACATCGACAGCACAGCGCTGGCCGTGGATGCATGCACCGACATCATCGTGCGGGCCTTCCGATCGCTGATCGTGCAGGCCGAGGCACAGACTGGGCTACCAGTAGTGCTTGCGCCCCCCGATGGCGCGCCCGGTTCCTCCAGCTATCGCGAGCACCGCACCGACCACGACGGCAATGACGCCCAAAATCCAGATGATGCTGATATGGGCTAAGAAGCCGATGATCAACAGGACAACACCCAGGACAATCATTACGATTCCCTTCGTCGTGACCGCCGCAATGCGGTCGCACGAACACGTACCCGGACGGCCCGCTTGCCTAACATCCCGCGCACCTGGTGGGCGCCGCGTCCGAGCCACCAGGCCGCGGCCTGACACGCGCGAGCGATGCCCGAGACGGCGGTGACGAAGGCCCTCAACCGCCGTTTGGTGGCTCGGCGGCTGTACCCCCTCGTGCTCGGCTTGGCTGTCGGCGCTGCGGCGGTGGTGGCTGGTCTGGGTGCTGACTACACCGGTGGGTCCTGGGCCGCGCGCCTCGACCGGGCAGCGGACGGCCGATTGGTCGCGCGCTTCGGGGCGAAGGCAGGGCTGATGCGGGCGCTTGCCGATCTCGGCAGCGCGGTGCCGGTGCTGCTCGTGATCTGCGTGCTCGTTATCTCAATGCTCGCGCTCGGCCGGGTGCGCGGCGCGATGCTCGCCTGCGCCGGGCCGTCGATCGCCATCCTGATCACCGAGGTGGTGCTCAAGCCGTTGGTCGCTCGGACTGGCCAGAGCCACGCTTATCCCAGCGGGCACGCCACCGCGTTCTGCGCTGTGGCCGTCGTGGTGATTGTGCTGGCGCTGGACCAACGCCCGCGTCGGGCGCCGCGCTCGGTGCAGGTGATCGTGTGCGGCTGCGTGCTCACGCTCGTCGGATGCGTCGCCGTCGCGTTGGTAGCCGCGGGTTACCACGTCGCGTCAGATGTCGTCGGCGGGTTAGGCGTGGCGTTGGTGACTGTGCTGACGGTGGCGCTCGTGATCGACGGCGCCGCCGATCGGCGCACGGGACAGCGTTCGGACAGTCGGATCAGTGAGATCCACCGTACCGCTGGCTGACCGGATCACCGGCTTGCGCCAGCACGTGCGCTCCGCGCCGGGTGGGCCGCGGTCCTGCTGGTCGCCTGCATCAGCCGGCGGCCCAGTACCCGGTGTGACAACCAAACGTCACGGTGCGCGCTCCTGGTCGGTGCTCGTGGTCGGGACAGGTCAATCGAACGGTCCGCCCGGTTTGTCCGGAGGTGACTTGCGGGCCTGTGCCCGCGCGTCCTAGCGTGCCTCAGACGCGCCGATCCGTCTCGGTCCGCGACCGGTCGAGTTGGCTCCGACGCGTTCCGGAGGTCCGACGTGAGCGACATTGCGCACCGCCTGGAACTGCCGTCACCCGGCGGCGTCGCGTGGCTCGATGTCTCCGTCGAGGACTCCGACGGCAACCTGGGGCGCAAGCGGACCGGGCCCCTCGGACTGCAGATCACGCCACTGGCGCAATCGCGGGCCCCGTATTTCTTCAAGGGCGCCCGGTTGCGCGGTACTCGCTGCATCTGGTCGGCCGCGACGGTGAGCGGGGCGGAGCTGTACCGGCCACCCAGGGCGCCAACCAGCCAGCACGGCGACGGCTACATCCACCTCCTCGCCCGCAGCGACTGCCCGGGCTCGGTCTTCGATCCTGCCGGTTCGCCTTTGCAGGGCGCGATGCGGATTATCGAGCCGGCCGAGGAGGTCGTCGAGCAGTTCGTCGCCAACGCGCACCTGTACACGCTCAACGTGCCGCAGGCGTCCATCGGCATCGAACCGGGCAGCGTGGCCGCGATGTTGGACCGCACCTTCGAGCTAACGCCTTTCCAGAGCCAACTGCTGCGCTCGGCAGTCAGCCTGCTGCTCGTCGGCGGCGAGGAGCTCTGTAGCTCAGCCAGCCTGGTCGGCGTCGATCGCTACCTGGCCTCGCTCACCGGCCTGCTGCTGCGTACCGCCGTGCGCAAGCCCGAGGCCGAACTCGAACACATTGCCTCGGTGCGAGCCCGGACGGACGCGATCATCTACGAGCAGGCCGCCGACCCGTTGCTGACCCCAGCCACCATCGCCGCCCAGCTCAACATCTCCCTGCGCCAGCTGTACCGGGCGTTCAACGGCACCGACAGCCCGGCAGCGCGAATCCGCAGCCGGCGCCTGGAGCGTGCCGCCGAATTGCTCTCCGCCCGCAACGTGGCGCCGCACGTCGAACGGGTCGCGCAGCAGTGCGGCTTCGTCTCGGCCGAGTACTTCTCGCGCGCGTTCCGCCGTGAGTTCGGGCTGAGCCCGCGCGCCTACCGCGCAGCCCACAAGGACCGCCCGGCCAACGACAACGCCGTCAGCGTCTGAGCCCGCACCGAGCCGAGAGCGATCTGCTCGGTATCGGCGCTATCCTGCCGCTGCTCGATGTCGGTTTGGATCACTACGGTGTCGGCGTGGAGTACCGAGCGGGTGGCGTAACGATCGATTACGTGGAGCATGGCAGCGGTGTGCCGCTGGTGGCTCTACACGGCGCGGGTGTCGACCACCGCGAGGTCGAGAGTGCGCTCGAGCCTATGGTTCCCCACGCCGGATACCGGCGGATCTACCCCGACTTACCGGGCATGGGCCGTTCGACGTCGCACGGGTTGGTGTGCAACGACGATGTGGTGCGGTTGCTGGGTGACTTCATCGATCAGGTGGCCGGTGAAGCGGTGCTGCTGCTCGGGCACTCCTACGGTGCGCTCCTCGCACGCGGCATTGCTGCACGGCACCCCGACATGGTGCTCGGCCTCGCGTTGCTGTGCCCGATCGCGGACGGCGCTAGTGACGTACCCCGACACGAGGTGGTTCGCCAGGACGCGGACGCGTACTCCGATCTTGATCTCGCGCATCGGGCCGGGTTCGACGAATACTTTGTGGTACGCACTGCGAATACCGCTCGCCGGTACCGCGACGCAGTGGTTCCCGGCAAGGCTTTGGTCGACGCGGCGGCCCTGGCACGCATATTCGCAGGGTGGGCGGTCGACGTCGGGTCGGGCACGTTCTCGGCGCCGACCTTGATTGCCGCGGGGCGACGCGATTCGATCGTCGGATACGCCGATGCGCAGAGCTTGATTCCGCGGTATCTGCGCGCGACCTGCGTGATTGTCGAGGACGCCGGCCACGCTCTCATGCATGAACGCCCAGAGGTACTCGGACCGTTATTGGCCGACTGGCTCCGTCGGGCACGCCCGGACAGCCGCTGACCAAAAGGTAACCCACGCGCCAAGAGCATTGGCCAACTCCGATGTCTTCGGGGTCCGGGTCGCGTAGCTTCGGGAGTATGGCGCGACCGGAACAGCACAACGTGCGGGTTCTCGGCCCGGCTGAGGGCCAGCCGATGCTATTGGCGCACGGCTACGGCTGCGACCAGAACATGTGGCGGTTCGTCGTCGCGCGGTTGGCTCAGCGCTACCGCGTCGTTCTGTTCGACCACATCGGTGCCGGTGGTTCCGACCTCGGCGCCTACGACGTCGCGCGGTACGGCTCGTTGGACGGCTACGCCGCCGATGTTGTGGAGCTGTGCAACGCACTGAACCTCCAGGACGTGATCTTCGTCGGGCACTCGGTGTCGGGCGTGATCGGCGTTCTCGCCGCGGCGGCCACGCCGGACCTGTTTTCGGCCCTGGTGCTGGTCGGTCCGTCACCCCGCTACGTCGACGACGATGGGTATGTCGGCGGGTTCAGCCGCAGCGACATCGACGAACTGCTCACCTCGCTGGACAGCAACTACCTGGGCTGGTCTTCGGCGATCGCTCCAGTGATTATGGGTCGGCCCGACCGCCCCGACCTGTCCCAGGAACTCGAGGACAGCTTCTGCCGCACTGACCCGGAGATCGCTCGGCGATTCGCGCACGTCACCTTCCTGTCCGACAACCGGGCCGATCTTGCCCGTGTCCAGACGCCGACGCTCGTCGTGCAGTGCACCGACGACGTCATCGCCCCGCTCGCGGTGGGCGAGTTCGTCCGGGACCAGATGCCGAACGCGACCATGGTCCTGCTGACCGCGACCGGTCATTGCCCGCACCTGTCGGCGCCCGACGAGACCGCAGACGCGATCGAAGAGTTTTTGGACTCCGCTGCCTCCATAGCGCGATGAGCACCGGAGACGACGACGTCGTCGACGGGTTCATCGAAGCGCTCCTCGACGACGACGCCCAGACTCTCTATGAGCGTGCGCCGTGCGGGTATCTGTCGACAACGCCCGACGGGACCATCATCAAAGCGAACGCGACGTTCCTCACCCTTACCGGGTACAGCCGCGAGGACCTCGTCGGCCGCAAGCGGTTCGTCGACCTGCTGACCGGCGGAGGGCAGATCTATCACGAAACCCACTACGCGCCGATGCTGCGCATGCACGGGATCGCCCGGGAGATCGCTCTCGACCTCGTCTGCGCCGACACCCGACGGCGGCCGATCCTGGTCAACTCCGTCCTCGAACGTGACGACTCCGGCAGCGCCGTCGTCATCCGCACTGCGGTCTTTGACGCAACCGACCGGCGCCGCTACGAGCAGGAACTGCTTCGCCAGACGCAGCGGGCGACATCACTCGCCAAGACTCTGCAGCAGACGCTCATCCCGCCGCACGTCCCCAGCATCGACGGACTGCAGGTCGCTGCGGAGTACCGCCCAGCCGGCGACGGTACCGAGGTGGGCGGCGACTTCTACGACATCTTCCAAACCGACGACGAGAGCTGGGTCATCACGATCGGCGACGTCCGAGGCAAAGGCGCCGAGGCCGCCGTTGTCACCGCGCTCGCTCGCTACACGCTGCGAGCCGCAGCCGTGCAGGACCCCTCTCCCGCCCGGGGACTGCTGCTGCTGAACGACGCGTTGAAACGCGCCGACGTCGACCGTTTCTGCACCGCGGCGATGCTGCGGCTCACCAGGCTGAACGGGATGTGGCAGCTGTCCTCCTGCGCCGCTGGACATCCGCTGCCGCTGCACGTCGACACGAGCCACCACGTGACGAGCATCGGCCGGCCCGGCACCCTCCTCGGCGTGCTGAGCGACCCCACACTCATCGAGACAGCCGTCACCCTGGCTCCCGGTGACATCATCGTCACCTACACCGACGGAGTGGTCGACGCCCGCGCACTCGATGGGAGCTTCTACGGTGATCAGCGGCTGCTCACCACCCTCCAAGCCACCAGCGGTACCGCCCGCGACATTGCAGCGTCCCTGCTGGCCGACGTTCTCAACTATCAGAGCCGCGTCGCCCGCGACGACATCGCCATCGTCGCCGTGCGCGTCCCGGACTGAGGCAGCCTCGTCCGACGGTCGCCTGCTGTGTTGCAACCGAGAGACAAAGCTCGCTCGTCGGAAGATGAGCAGTTCGTGTCGCGACTCGTACCGGCGACCTCGGGGCGGATCAGCGCACGACGAGCACGACGTCACCCTGGGGAATCAACTCGCCGACCACCGGAGCGCCGGGTATCTCGCCGACGACGAGCAGCCCGCCGCTCGTCTGCGCATCCGCGAGAAGCAGCAACTCCTCTTCGCCCACGTGCGCGGACAGGTGCGGGCGCACCCAGTCCAAATTGCGTCTCGTGCCGCCGCTGACGAACCCGGCGCGCAATGCCTCTCGGGCCCCGTCCAGGTAGGGCACTGCCGCCGAGTCGATCACCGCGGTGACGCCGGACGCCCGCGCCATCTTGAACAGGTGGCCGAGCAGGCCGAATCCGGTGACGTCGGTCGCCGCGACATGCCCGGCCGCCAGAGCCGCCGCCGCGGCGTCGCGATTCAGTTGGACCATGCATGCCACGGCGTGCGCGAACACCTCGCCGGTGCTCTTGTGCCGGTTGTTGAGGACGCCGATGCCGAGCGGCTTGGTCAGACTGATCGGCAGCCCCGGCTTGGCGGCGTCGTTGCGCAAGAGCCGGTTCGGATCGGCCAGGCCGGTGACCGCCATCCCGTACTTCGGCTCCGGGTCGTCGATGCTGTGGCCGCCGCCGACGTGACACCCGGCTTCGCGGGCGACGGCCAGCCCGCCCCGCAGGACCTCGCGGAGCAACTCCATCGGCAACACGTCGCGTGGCCAGCCGACCAGGTTGACAGCGACGAGTGGACGACCACCCATCGCGTAAACGTCCGACAGCGCGTTGGCCGCAGCGATCCGCCCCCAGTCATAGGCGTCGTCGACGACCGGGGTGAAGAAGTCCGCTGTCGTGACGATGGCCGTGTGATCGTCGAGCCGGACGACTGCCGCGTCGTCACCGTCGTCCAGTCCGACGAGAAGGTCGGGCGAGTTCGTGCCGGTGAGACCCGCGACGATGTCTTCGAGTTCACCGGGTGGGATCTTGCATGCGCATCCGCCGCCGTGGGCGTACGCGGTGAGCCGCACCGGCGCGGTGACGGTCACGACGACTGCGCCTGGGGCCGACCACTACGTTCTGCGGTGGAGGCGTACAGGTGCCTGGTGGCCCTCCCGGTCTTCAAAACCGGTGAAGCCGAGTAACTCGGCTTGGCGGGTTCGATTCCCGTCCGCCTCCGCCATCGGTTGCGCTCCATCGCCGGTTCACCATCCCGTTCTGCGTGATCATGCAAGGGTTCCTTGCACGGTAGCGCGGCGCCGGTCGTGCGCCAGCCCGGACGTCGGGCTGTGAATGGGGGTACAACGGTGCCTAGCCCTAGCCGCCGCCACCGGAAGGACGCACATGCCGCTGGACCCACGCCGCAATGTGCCGCGCACCGATGCGGTGCTGGCCGACCCGCGGCTGGTGCTCGCGATCGCTCAGACGGGACGCGCGTCGGTGAAACGGGTCGTGGGCCGCGTGCTTGATCAAGTGCGCGCGGGCGACCTGGACCCGGACCGCAGCGCCGACGAAGTGGTCCGGCTGCTGAGCGACGAGCCCGCGGGTCCGCGGCCAGTGCTCAACGCGACCGGCGTTGTGCTGCACACGAACCTGGGCCGTGCACCGCTCGCACCGGCGGCCGTGGCCGCGCTGAACAAGGCAGCGGGATACGTCGACGTCGAGTTCGACCTGGGGACCGGGCAGCGGGCGCGACGCGGGCGGGGCATGCTCGACGCGCTGCACCGCGCCGTCCCGGACGCCGGTGACGTCCACGTCGTGAACAACGGCGCGGGCGCCCTTGTGCTGGCCACCACCGCCCTGGCCGGCGCGCGCGAGATCGTCGTCAGCCGGGGCGAACTGGTCGAGATCGGCGACGGCTTCCGGCTGCCCGACCTGATCGCGTCCACCGGCGCCAGGCTGCGGGAGGTCGGCACCACCAACCGGGTTACCCTCGCCGACTACGCGGCGGCCGTCGGGCCGGACACCGGTGCGGTGCTGAAGGTCCACCCGAGCAACTTCCGAATCGACGGCTTCACCAGCTCCGTCGGGGTGGGCGAACTCGCCGGCCTCGGCGTGCCGGTGATCGCCGACATCGGCAGCGGCCTGCTCGCGCCCGATCCGTTCTTGCCCGAGGAACCCGATGTCGCCACGACGCTGCGGGCCGGCGCTGCGGTCGTGACGTGCAGCGGCGACAAGCTGCTCGGCGGCCCCCAAGCGGGACTGCTGTGCGGGACCGCAGACATGATTGCCCAGCTGCGCAATCACCCCCTGGCCCGAGCGCTGCGCGTCGACAAGCTGACCATCGCCGCGCTCGAAGCCACCCTCGACGGTCCGGCGACCCTCGTCCGGCAGTACCTCGACGCCGACGCCGACGGCCTGCGCGCACGGTGCGCGTTGCTCGCCGACGTGGTCGGCGGGACGGTCGTCGAGTCGCTCGGGGCGGTCGGTGGGGGCGCCGCCCCGGGGCGTGCGCTGCCCGGCTGGGCGGTCGCGCTGCCGGTGGAGTTCGCGCAGCGACTGCGCCGCGGCCGCGTCCCAGTCGTTACCCGGATCGAGCGCGACCGCTGCCTGCTCGACCTGCGCTGCATCCCGCCCGATCAGGACGAGACGCTGCGCGATGCGGTGCTCGCCGTCACCGAGCGCTGAGCGGTGCACGTCGTCGCCACCGCGGGCCATGTCGACCACGGCAAGTCGACGTTGGTCCGCGCGCTCACCGGTATGGAGCCCGACCGCTGGGCCGAGGAGCGCCGGCGCGGCATGACGATCGATCTGGGCTTCGCGTGGACGACGCTGCCCTCCGGCGCGCAGCTCTCCTTCGTCGACGTGCCCGGCCATCAGCGCTTCATCGCCAACATGCTGGCCGGGATCGGGCCGGCGCCCGCGGTGCTGTTGGTCGTCGCGGCCGATGAGGGTTGGTGTCGCCAGTCGGAGGAGCACCTGGCCGCGCTGAACGCGCTGAACGTGCGGCACGGCCTGCTCGCCGTGACCCGCAGCGACCTCGCCGACCCCGCGCCTGCTGTGGCCCGGGCCAGGGCCCGCATCGCCACGTCCAGCCTCGGCGAGGTCGACTGGGTCACCGTGTCCGGCAAGACGGGGCAGGGGATGGATCAGTTGGCGGCCGCGCTGGACCGCCTCGTCGCAGCGCTGCCCGCGCCGGACGTTGCGGCTCGGGTCCGGCTGTGGATCGATCGATCGTTCACCGTGCGCGGCACCGGCACTGTGGTCACCGGCACCCTCGCGGCGGGCTCGATCGCGTGCGGCGACCGGCTGGAACTGCGCGGCACGTCGGTGACCGTGCGGGGTCTGCAGGTGATGAACTCCGAGCGCGATCGGGTCGAGGCCGTGGCCCGGGTCGCGCTGAACCTGCGTGGGCTCCCGCGTGGTGAAATCGGCCGCGGCGACGTCCTGCTCAGCCCGCGGTCGTGGCACCTGACCGACGCGATCGACGTCCGCGTCGACACCGCGACCCGGCTGCCCACCGAACTGATGCTGCACGCCGGGACGGCGGCCGTCCCGGTCCGGGTGCGGCCGTTGGGTGATTCGCTGGTCCGGTTGACGCTGGCCCAAGCCCTGCCGCTGCAGGGCGGCGACCGGGCCGTCCTGCGTGACCCGGGCCGGCACACCGTCGCCGCCGGCGCCCTCGTGCTGGATGCTGATCCGCCGCCGCTCACCCGGCGTGGAGCTGCTCGGGCCCGTGCGGTGGAGCTCCGTTCGGCCAGCGGGGTCCCCGACGCGCGGACCGAGATCGAGCGCCGCGGGGCGGTCCGACGCGACCACCTCGCCCGTCTCGGCGTCGGACTTGACGAGCTCGATGGGGTCCGCCAACTGGGCGGTTGGCTCGTCTCAGCACACACGTGGGAGGGCTGGCTGGCGCGTGCCCCGCAGCTCGTCGACGACTGGGCCGAGCGCAACCCGCTCGAGCCCACCGTCCCGATCGCCGTGCTCCGCCAGGGCCTCGGGCTGCCGCCGGATGCGCCCGTTGTGTCCGCGGTGATCGACGCGGCGGGGCTGCGCAGCGTCGACGGTCGAGTCAGCCGCCCGGGCGTGGTCACGGACCTCGACCGCGGCGCCGCCGGAGTTCGCGCGCTGGTCGAGCGATTGCGGACCGAGCCGTTCGCGGCGCCGGAACGCTACGAGTTGGACGCCCTCGGGCTGGGACCGCGCGAACTCGCCGCCGCGCACAAGACCGGTGTGCTGCTGCGGATCTCCGCAGACATCGTGTTGTTGCCCGGCGCGGCAGAGCAGGCGCTGACCCTGCTACGCAGGCTGCCCCAGCCATTCACGACGAGCGCGGCGCGCCAGGCGCTCGGCACCACCCGGCGGGTAGTCATCCCCCTGCTCGAACACCTTGATGAACGGGGGAGCACCGAATGGCTCGGCGGCGGCGCCAGACGGATCCGGCTCTGACTCCCGTCGAGTCAGGTCGAGTTGCGCGCGTCCAGACGTTCGCGCTGCGGGACGACGGTGTATTTCGGGTCGCGCGCCGACTGCTGGCCGGCGTGGAAAATGC
Source organism: Actinomycetota bacterium (assembly GCA_030853345.1). Classification (GTDB taxonomy): domain Bacteria; phylum Actinomycetota; class Actinomycetes; order Mycobacteriales; family Jatrophihabitantaceae; genus QHCC01. The sequence continues at coordinate 27,442 of JALYVG010000218.1, forward strand.
CGAACCGGGCACAGGCCGAGCCAGCGAGCAGTGCGGCGCCGGAGACAGCAGCCACCACCCGGCCGCGTGATGCGACCAGGGAGCTGAGTGCACCGACGGCTATAAGTGCCTTGCTGGTGAACATCATCGTTCCAGCGGTGCCCTCGTGCAGGGTTTCGGCGGCTAGCCCCATGCTCGACTCCATCCGCCGCTCTGCCACGATCTCGATGGCCGCACCAAGGATCGCGAGCCGGCGGGCCGGCCCCGCCTCCGTCACCGGCGCACCGAGCATGCCCAGCCCAGCCGCTGCGCTGGCGGCGGAGCCCACGAAGACGAAGGGCATCTCCCGGTGTGCCTCATGCCACGCCGGCGTCGCGGTGTCCGACATCAGCACGGCGGTGTAGGACGCCACCGCGGGCCCCAGTACGGCGGCCGCGAGTCCGGCCGGGCGCGCCGCGACACCGAGCAGGTCGGCCAGCGGCTTCAGCCGGCGGGGCAGCAGCTGACGCAACTCCGCCGCGGCCGCCAGCCCCGCCAGCGGGCCGTAGCCGCTGAGGATCCAGGTGCCCACCGACATCGGTGACGTCACTTTGGCCACCCGCAGCATGTTGGCGAATCTCGATGGCCTACCCAGATCGTGGACCAGCAAGCCCAGGCTTGCGACGACGCTGCCCGCAGCGCCCAGCCGCGCGGTGCGCCGCAGCGCCGGACGGTCGGTGAGATCGGCCCCGGCCGCGAGCAGCGCCGAGCCGCCGGACAGGCCGCCGAGGAACAGATAGCCCGGGATGTCGGCAGACCACGGCGCTGGCTTCAGCACCGGGCGTCCGTAGTAGCTGGTGAACCGAGCGTCGGGCACCATCAGGC
>JALYVG010000006.1 GCA_030853345.1 Actinomycetota bacterium
CCTCCGGGGTCACGGAAGCGGGCGGTCACTTCGCCGGGGTCGCCGCCGATTGGCTGAACCAACTCGCAGCCTTCCGCCATGACACGCTCGATCGCTGCCTTCACGTCATCGACCCAGATGTAGAACAGCGGGCCCGGTTCGGTTGAGCGCCGATGCGCGACCCAGTGGCCACTGACTTCCTCGGTCGGGTCGTCGAAGACCAGCGCGGCGCCGTCGCGGCGGATCTTCCAGCCGAACACGCGCTCGTAGAAGGTGGCCGAGGCCTGTGCATCGGCTGCGGGCAGCTCGAGGTGACAGATCTTTCCGTGTCTGAGCGTGGGCATCAGCCGCTCGCCCGGCGACCTTCGACGGTGCTCTTCAACCCGTCCAGCATCGCCGACCAAGTCTGACGGGCATGCTCGACCTCGGCTTCGTCAGCGTTATTGTCCTGGCTCATCGACAGGCGCGAGGTGTCGCCGCGGGCCTCGATCTCATACGTGATCGTGTGGTAGTTCTCAGCTTCGTCCGGCAGGCCGCTCATCGGGCTGAAATGAGTGACCGTCAAACGCTGGTTGGGCTTGACCTCGACGACCTCACCCTTGTCCTGGTACGCCTTACCCTCGTACTCGCCCGACCAGGTGATCGGGCTGCCGGGTTGCCAATCGGTCTCGACCTTGGTGCCGAAGAAGTACTCAGCGATCACCGCAGGGTCGGTCAGGGCGTGCCAAACCTCGGCAGCCGGCGCGACGACATCGACCTCCATCTTCGCAACCAGATTCGCCATCGAAATACCTCCTATGATCGGGTCACTCGATATATGACTCGATCATATATCGAAAAATGGCTCCGATCTACACTGGGCCTATGCCGCAGTCCTCTGATGCCCGGCTGGCGAACCTGCTAGGCGCACTGGCTACCGGCTTGACCGACAACGTCGATGCGTGCGCCGCCGCCGCGGAGCTCGACCGCACCGCTGCTGTTGCGCTGGTCGCCCTACTCGACTTCACCCCATCAGGTTCGGTGCAAATGCTGAGCCAGATCGTGGGACTGACCCATGCCGGTGGCGTGCGGCTCGTCAACCGCCTGGTCCAGGGCGAGTACGTCGCGCGCACACCCGGCGATGACGCCCGTTCGATCCGCGTCCAGCTCACCTCGAAAGGCCGGCGCAAGGCACTACAGCTGCGCAAACATCGGGAGTCGGCCATCACTGCGGCGATAGCCGGCCTGACCGAACAACAGCGAGATGATCTCACTCGCGCCTGCGAACTGCTGATCACCAATCTGACCGATCAGCGGCTCACCCAACGCGCACGCGACACACCCCTACCCGGCGGCGCACTGTGCCGGATGTGCGACTTCACCGCATGTGGTCGCCCGGAAGGACAATGCCCGGCAGCCTGCGCTGCGGCCAACGTCGGACCAAGGACACCGGCACCGCCCAGGCGTGCCAGCGGCGATCGTCGCCAAGTCTGAAATAGGACCGGCACCGCCGCGCTGCAAGCGCGTGTGCGTCACTGAGGAAACCGCCTACCTACGGCACGCTCTGCACACGGCGCCGACGACCCGTCGACCGGGTCGCATGAGGATCCTCGCGCGGGACGGCCGAAGGCGGCCGCCATCCTCATATCGTCTGGCCGACTGGCCCGATCGACATGGCACCCTGCGACCGATCTACCACCGCAGGTTCTGTCCGTGCTCGCCCGTGCCGTTACTGGTGAGGCGTTGCGTCGTTAGTACGGGTGAGCGAGGTAGCGGACTCCCCACTGGGGCGAAGCGCAGCAAGAACACGGATTGATCGATTGCTGGGTGTGCAACACCGAGCCCGCACAGTGGTCGAGACGGGTGATCCCGGCGATGAGGAGGCGGTGGTTTCCGTGAAGATGCTCTACCGGGGCCGGCATGCGGCCAAAGCGAATCAGGATCCTGCGCGGGCTGATGAGCCGATCACGTTGTTCGAGAGCGCCGAAGCGATTGAAACCAGCGTGACGACCACCCCTACGAGTGCCGTCCCTGGGGCTGAACGCAACCCGAGGGTGAGCCACCCCCGTCCGGCGTGATGGGTAATAGCTTCCGACACGCCATTGGGCGAATCGCAGTGCCAGAGATGCCGCAGCGCAAGGGCGCCGGCGCGGGATTAAGAACGTCCGCTCAGCGGACGGGGGCACGGTTTGTGAGCGGCGGCCAGCTTTGAGAAGCTGAGGACCGGCTCCCCGGCTTTCCACTGCATGAGTGACCCCGTCGACCCCGAGCCTCACGCGCCAGACAGCAACTCGTGTGCTAGCGCGGCGTCCTTCGACTGCAATGCCGCCGCCCATCGGGTCCGGGCGCGGAGGGCTACCCGGATCTCGAGCAGCACCTGCCCTGCCCTGGCCCGTGCCCGGGGGCCTGAGGGGTGGCTCGCCGCCCGCCAGGCCCTCGATGGCGAGCCGCTCGAGGTCAGCGTCTACGGCGCACCGCGTTCCGCTTCGGCGAACTCCGTCGCCTCTCACTGCGAGCACCGAGCGTCTCGTCATCGATGCTTGGGGAACCAGCTCGTGACAAGCCGGCCGTCCGGATCTCGCTCGGCCTCGGCCAGGCCGTGCGTCTCGCGCGGATCTCGACCCACGTCGTCGACCAGGTCTCGCAGCCTGGTGCTGAGTCGCCGGCGTCAGCACTTCGCTCGGACGATTTCCGCACGTTCGTACGGCCGTGAGCTGCGAAGTGGTGTCTGTATGGGGCTTGCCGCACGTCAGCCGCGCGTTCGCGCGGAAATTGCTGCGGCCGAGCTGTCTGGTCGGGTATTCTTGCGCTATCCGCACGTTCGTGCGGCGATAGGTGGTGAGAGATGGCGGACGCCACTGGCGCGCTGCCCGCTACGGTGCGAACACGGCGCCGCCAGTTGCGGCTGGACCAGGCCGAGCTGGCCGACCTCGCCGGCGTCTCGGAGCGGTTCGTGTACGCGCTGGAGAGCGGGAAGCGGACGGTGCAGCTGGACAAGGTGCTGGCGGTGCTGGCCGCCCTGGGTCTGCATCTGGAGATCCACCGAGGCGCCGACAGCGAGATCCGATGAACCACCCCGCGGATTCGCTCCGCACAGAACTCCCCACGATTCCGCGGGCACCCCGATGACCAGCCCGGAGGAGAGCCTCGAACAGCTACGCGAGGTCGAGCAGGGAGACGTTTACAAGGTCGGACGGCTCGCCGCGACGCTGACCCGCACCGCCGCAGGCGTCGAGTTCCGGTACCGGCCGGAGTGGGTCGACGGCGACGAGCCGCCGGTCGCGACGACGTTGCCGGTGGCTTCGGAGCCGGTGGTGCGTGCGGGGGGAGCGGTGCCGGAGTACTTCGCCGGGCTGCTGCCTGAGGGGCGTCGTCTCGGCGCCCTGCGCCGGGCGGTGAAGACCTCGGCCGACGACGAACTTTCGCTGCTGCTCGCAGTCGGGGCTGACGCGGTCGGGGACGTGCAGGTCATGCCGTCCGGACAGGCGCCGGGCGAGGTGCCACCGAGGGTCACGATCGAGACCCTCGGCGAGGTCAGCTTCACCGAGCTGCTGGACGAGCTCGGAATCCGCGCACAGCGGGCCGCGCTGCCCGGCGTCCAGGACAAGGTCAGTGCTGCAATGATCAACCTCCCGATCGCCCGCGCCGGCGAGCGAGCGATCCTCAAACTCAATCCCCCCGAGTACCCCCACCTGGTCGAAAACGAGGCCTTCTTCCTCACCGCCGCCCGCAAGTCCGGGTTGACCGTGCCGCCCAGCGAGATCGTCACGGACCGGGACGGCCGACCCGGCCTGCTGGTGCGCCGCTTCGACCGGGTCACCGTCGACGGGGCTCTGCGCCTGCTCGCGGTCGAGGATGCCTGCCAGGTCACCGGCCGGCCGCCGGCGGACAAGTACCTGCTCGGTACCGACCGCACTTTCTCCGCCCTGATGGCGGTCTGTGACGCGCCCGCGCTGGCCGGGCGGGAGCTGATCCGCCAGCTCGTGTTCGGCTACCTGACCGGCAACGGCGACGCCCACGCGAAGAACTTCTCGGTGCTACAGGACCTCGACGGGGAGTGGCAGGTATCGCCCGCGTACGACGTCCCGAGCTCCTACCTCTATGGCGACGTCACGATGGCGATGTCGATCGGCGGACGAAGCGGCGGCGAATTCGGCGCGGCCGACTTCGTCGAGCTCGGTACGCGGCTGTCCGTCCCGGAGCGTGCGGTGCGTCGCGTGCTCGCCGATCTGAACGGCCGCGCCGATGCGTGGCTCGCCGAACTCGACAGCCTGCCCTTCGACTCCGGGAAGATCAAGAAACTGCGGCGCGTCATCGCCCACCGCCGCAAGCGAATCGCGTCTTGACGCAGCCCGACGAGAGTGCCGAACTCGTCTCCGCACGCGGTTGGACGTGGTCTGGGCAGTGACCGGTTCGGTCAGGAGTTTCGCCCCCATGGGCGAGGAGGCCGAGGGGCGTCGACGCGAGGGGATGCCGGACGAGGCACTCCAGGTGGTCGTGGCTGCGTGGTCGGGAGAGCCTGGTTCGGGCGGAGCAAGCCGCTGTGTGCCACCGCACGGGTACAGCCTGGAGCGGTGGGTCGAGGGTCCGGCCGGCGTGCGTTCCGTAGACGGGAACGTTCTGTCGTGCGTCGAGACGTGGGCCCCCGTCGGCGGTCGTAGTCGGCGCGGTGCGCCGCGTCGGCGAGCACTCCGTAGGCGGCAGGATCTGTTGCCGGCAACGTCGGATGCGGCGGCCTGATGCGCGTGTGCGATGGTGCGTGTGTCGGGTGATGCTGGCACAGGAGAGCGTGATAGGCATCGCTGAGTTGCGCCGTGCTCGCACGCACCGAGGAGCAGGCCCAAGACGGCGTAGCGGTCTGTCGGCGTGCTCATGGTCGTGACCGAGTCGCCAAATGGGTCGTGCTGCTTGGTGGCTCCTCGCTGGAATCGTGGGTCCGGCCGCCGCAGCGGCCAGCTCGACAAGCTCGGGGAACAACCGCCTCCAAACCCGTCGCTTCGCAACCGGATCCGCTACGGCGCGCTGACCAGTCCGGTCCACGACCAACGCGGGATGTCCAAACCGGCCGGGACATCATCTGCGGATCGGTGATAACGGGACATCGTGCTCGTGGTCGCCCACGCGAAGTAATCGTGCAGCACCTGTCGGAGCCGCTCGTCGTTGGCCAGACCCACGTCGGCCAGCGCCTGATCGAAGCAGGCGATCGCTCGACGATCCATCTCGTCGTGCGGGCCGTTCCCACTGTGCATCCGAACGACCGAAGTCTCGTCGCCGTACTCGGCCGAGAACGCCAGCGGCCCGCCCAGCGCCTCCGCCCAGTAGGCGGCGAGCCGTTCGGTGTGTTCGGGGTGAAAGCCGTGGCTGAACGCATGGCTCACCACTTCGTCGGCCATCACCCTGCCATGCCACGCGCCAGCCAGGCGCAGCAAGCCATCGGCACCGCCCGCAGCCTCGTACACCGTCGCCATGAGGTCAGGATCGCACGGCGCACGGTAACCGATCGGCTTGCGGTGATGATCGAGGCGTCACCGCTCTTGCACGTGGAGGAGATTCTCCGTAGCCTCGCCCAGCTTGATCATCTAGTGATTGGCGCGATGCGCGCCCGCAAGTCCTAGATGATCACGAGACATGTTGTTATTCCGATGCCGGGCCTACGGTTTGGCCTCCAGAACGATATTGAACGGGGTTTCGGTGGCTCGCCGCACCCGGGTGAATCCTGCCTCGTGCAGCACGATCGCGAGCTGGCGTTCACCGGCCTGCCCGCCGAGTCCCAGCCCCACTTCCTGGGCCAGTGAGCCGGGCGTGCAGATCACCGTGGACAAGCCGTAGAAGGCTCGTCCGACCGGGTTGAGGTTCTGCTCCAGCGCGTCGCCGGCATAGGGCTCGACGAGGATCAGCGTGCCGTCCGGGGCCAGGGACTGCCGAATATGCCGCGCGGCGCCGACCGGATCGCCCATGTCGTGCAAGGCGTCGAACAGGCAGACGAGGTCGTAGCCCTGGCCGGAGAAGTCTTTCGCCGACGCGACCTCGAACGTCGCCCGCTGGTTCACGCCGACCTGCGCCGCAGCCTTGCGAGCGGCCTCGATGGACACGTCATGGATGTCGAAGCCTACGAACGACGAGCGCTCGAACGCCTCGGCCATGATGATCGTGGACGCGCCCAGCCCACACCCCACATCGGCCACGCTCCCCCCCGACTTCAACTTGTCGACCACGCCGTCCAGGGCCGGCAGCCATGCGTCGACCAGGTGGGCCGCATAACCGGGTTTGAACAGTCGTAGGACGCCGGAGAACAACCGGTGGTCGTGATCCTGCCAGCCGACGCCGGCGCCGGTGCGGAACGCGTCGACGAACACATCGTGGTCGGCGTAGCACGATGCGATGGTCTCGAACGCGCCGGCGAGGAACACCGGGCTGTCCTCGTTCGCGACCACCATGGCCTGCTCCGCGGGCAGCTCATAGGTTCCCGCCGCCGGGTCGTAGACGACATAGCCGCCGGCCGCCTGGTTGGCGAGCCACTCACGCACGTAGCGCTCGGTGGTACCGGTCCGGTGCGCCAGCGTCGCCGAGGTGATCGGTCCGGCACCCGCCAGGGCCTTATAGAGGCCCAGGCGGTCGCCGATGTGGAGCAGCAGCCCCGAAATGGCGGCGCCCATGTCGAGCACCGCCTGCCCGACGAAGGCCTCGAGCTTCGCCTCGTCCAGGGTCGGGACGTCCGTTGTCGTGTCCGTTGTCGTCATTCGTGTCTCCGCTCGTTGGTGCAGGCCCACGATGGACCTGGGTGAATGCCTCTCACCGAGGATGCGGGAACGTGTTGCGTCGAAACGAGTGACGATGTCGTACCGCCTCAGGTCGCCCCCGAACGACCAGCGAACGGGACGAATCAGACCCGACCGTCATCGAATCCGTTGAGCGGCGGGCTCCTCGGCAGTACAGGATTCGTACTACCGGGTGGTGCGTTTCGCGAGCACGATAGCCAGATGAACCGAAGGGACTACTGCCCCATCGCCGCTAGCGTCGAGGTGCTGGGGGACCGCTGGACCCCCTTGATCATTCGCGAGGTGATGGTCGGTGCCTGCGGCTTCAACGAGATCCATCGGGGGATCCCCCGCGTGAGTCGCACCCTGCTCGCCCAGCGCCTGCGCGAGCTCGAGCGACGCGGGCTGATGACGCATGCGAAGAGCCGACCCGGACGCCCGGGTGTCTATGCGTTGACCGCGGCTGGTCAGGCGCTGACGCCGATCGTCTGGGCGATGGGCGCCTGGGCGGCGGAATGGATGTTCGGCGACCCGAGCGACGAGGACTGCGATGGCCTGACGCTGATCTGGCGGACGCATCAAGTTGCCATCCCAGCCAAGCTGCCCGAGACCCGCACCGTGGTGCACCTCGTGCTCACCGGGGCAGGCGGCGCCCAAGGCTGGCTCGACATCCAGCGCCCGGGCATCACGGTCTGCAAGGACGACCAAGGCCTGGCCGTCGATCTCGCCCTCGAGGCCGACACCGCGCAGATGCACCGCTGGCTCATCGGGCTCGTGCCCTTCCGCGACCTCGTCGCCAACGGGTATGCCCGCTTCCTCGGACCGAGCCGACTGGCGAAGGCTTTCCCCACGTGGTTCGACACGGCACCGTTCTCCCAGAGCCTGCTACGGGCAGCACAGCGTCGGCTCGCCGACCCCGTCCCGCGTGAAATGCCCCTGCCGGCTCACGTGCCGTAGATC
>JALYVG010000042.1 GCA_030853345.1 Actinomycetota bacterium
CCCTTGAACGCCCTGCGTGCCGCGCACCCGGATGTCTACGCCCGAGAGTGCACCAAATGGGCCGGCCGAGAATCGGTTCTTCAGTGGCAGGTACCGCATCTGGGAGTTGCGTGGGGTGACACGGTCAATCTTGCCGCCCTCGACCCGATCCTTCTGATCCAGGCACGCAAGCGTCTGGGCGTTTCGATTTCACGCCTGCTGGAGCGACGGGTCGTACGGATACCAGTGCAACGCATCGCTAACCAACCGGCCGTCGTCTACGACAGCCGTTCTCACTGGCTGAACAGCCGGCCCGGCGAGAACGTTCCTTCGACGCCGCCCGAGGACGAGTTCACTCCCTTTGACGCCGACACATACGAAGAGTTGCTAGAGACGCCTCGACTTCACCTCGAGTACCTCAGCGAACAACTCGCCACCGGACAGCCTGCGCTCGGATTTGTCTTCATTCGTCACGTCCTCGTTGCTGGCCCGGTCGACATCAGCGGTCTCCCGCTGGACCACCTCTAACCGGCGCCGCGACCGCCGCGCCGATGGTCGACCCCGCGAGACTCGTACGGCTGGTTCGCATAGCGACAACGCGATGCCCAAGATCGCTGCCGGCACACCACACTGTAATCGGGATGTTGGATGAGCCCACCATCCGATCGTCGCCGCACCTGTTGATCGCGCAGCGTGCCATGCAGTCCACAGCCGTGACCATCAAGCAGCGCGCCTCGGCCCCCGTAGGAAGAGGTCGGCTGACGTTCATCGGCTGGCTGACTTTGGCCGCTCAGACCAACTCACCACCCTTCCTGCTCAGGTAGGCGCGCTCGGCGGAATTCTGGGTGGCGGCGATCGCGGCGTTGTACGCCTGCTTCGCTTCGGCGCTCCGGCCGAGCCTGCGGAGCAGGTCGGCGCGGGCGGCGTGCCATGCGTGATAGCCCGTAAGCGGCAGCCGGTCGATCACAGTAAGGGCGACTGTCGGGCCGTCCAGCTCCGCGACCGCGACCGCGCGGTTTAGCGCGACGATCGGTGACGGGTCGAGCCGGGTGAGCTGGTCATAGAGCGCGACCACCTGCGACCAGTCCGTGTCCTGCGCCGTGGGGGCGTCGGTGTGGACGGCGTTGATCGCGGCGAGCAACTGGTAGCGGCCGGGTCGGTTGATCGCGAGGCACTCGCGGACCAGGTCGTGGCCCTCGGCGACTAGCGTGCGGTCCCAACCGGCGCGGTCTTGCTCGTCGAGTGGAACCAGCTGGCCATTCCGCACGCGGGTCTCACGCCGGGCCTCGATGAGCACCAGCAGCGCGAGCAGGCCGGCAACTTCGGGCTCCTCGGGCAGCAGCTGACGCAGGATCCGCGTCAGCCGGATGGCCTCGGCGGTGAGCTCGGCGCGCACCGGGTCGCCGTCGCCGGTGGCGAGGTAGCCCTCGTTGAAGACGAGGAACAGCACCGCCAGCACGCCGCCGATCCGCTCGGAGAGGTCGGCGGCCCCGGGCACCCGGTAGGGCACCTTCGCCGCCGCGATCTTCTTCTTCGCCCGAGTGATTCGTTGCGCCATCGTGGTTTCGGGCACGAGGAAAGCCTGCGCGATCTCAGCCACCGTCAGCCCACCGAGCAGGCGGAGCGTCAGGGCAATCCGGGCCTGCATCTCGAGCGCAGGGTGGCAGCAGGTGAACAGCAGCCGCAGCCGGTCGTCCTCGATTGGGCCGGTCGGTTGGTGAGGAGTGTCGTCGTAGTGCATGAAGGCCGCCTGGTGCTTGGAGTCGCGCTGCTTCTCGCGGCGGATCCGGTCGATCGCGCGGTTGCCCGCGGTGGTGGTGAGCCAGCCGCCGGGGTTGGGAGGCACGCCGGACTCCGGCCACTTCTCCAACGCCGCTACCAGTGCCTCACCCGCCGCCTCCTCCGCGATGTCGATGTCGCCGAAGCGGCGGACGAGCGAGGCGATCAGGCGGCCGTACTCCTCACGGAAGACACGCTCGACGGCCGCCGTTTCGCCCTGCATCGGTCAGTCCTCGTTCGGGCCGAGTCAGGCCAGACCCTCGAACGGACGGACCTCGACCTTGCCCCGGCACGCCTTGGACCCCTCGGCCGCCAGCTTGAGCGCCACGTCGAGGTCGGGCGCATCGATGACCCAGAAACCCCCGATGACCTCCTTGGTCTCCAGGTAGGGACCGTCGCTCAGCACCGGCGTCTCGCCCTGGCCGTCGACGACGGTCGCCGTCGCCGCCGGCAGAAGGCCACCGGCGAAGACCCAGTAGCCGTCGGCGTGAAGCTTGTCATTGAAGGCACCGGTCGCGGCGAATGCCGCCTCCATCTCCTCCTTGGAGCCGTAGTTGCCGTACTCGTTCCTCTCGGCAAGGCCGTGCACGCTCAACAAGTAGTGCGTCATCCCAATTCTCCTCGGTTCCGCGGCGGTCCCGATGACCGCCTTCCACCACCACCACGAACGGGATCCCATAGATACGACAACCTGCCACAGAACCGTGCGTTCGGGTTCGTCTTAGGGAGCTCCCTGTTCGACTCCTGCCCGTACGCACCGGACGCTCGGGTGCTGGCTCAGCCGCGCGTCGGCCTGTTGAACGTTTCTTCTCGCGACCTGTCGGATAGGGGCCGGTCCGTTCGTGGCGGGGTATGAGCGGGTCGCACCGGGCACCCGCCGAGGAAACGGAGCCCGACATGTCCACCACCAAGCAGGTCCCCACCAACGTCAATTACGCTGCGCCGGCCCCCACTGCTGACCGGCAGCCGGTGTGGAAGCACGGCGTCGCCGCGGCCGTCGTCGCCTCGGTTGCCACCACGGTCCTGGCGGCGATCGCGTCGGCCGCCGGGGTCTCGTTCGCTGGCAGCACCGGCACAGTGATCCCGATCGCGGGGTTCGCACAGCTGACGCTGGCCTTCTCGCTCGTCGGTGTCGGCATCGCTGCCGTCATGGCGCGCAAGGCGCGCCGGCCGCGGCTCACGTTCGTGCGGACGGCGGTCGCGCTGACCGCGCTGTCCTTCGTCCCAGACCTCACCTTCGGTTTCGACACCGGCTCGGCGGTCACCCTGATTGCGCTGCATACCGTCGCCGCGGCGATCGTGGTGCCGACCCTGGCGTGGCGACTCGCGTGCACCCGCTGACCAAAGTCGATAGGTGCCGCCCGTCTGCCACGGCGACGCCGTCAGCTCCCTGGCACCTGACTGGGTCATCCTGGCGATGCCAACCGATAGGCGCACCGACTGAACGCACGGCGCCGACCTACTGATGCGTGCGCGGCGATTGATGCTGACCTGCGCTGGGTAATCGATAGAGACGGGTGCGCGACCAATCCACCGCGTGGCCGTTCGCCGATGCACAGGTTCCAGGAGGTTGGCATGGCCGAGCCGGTTATAGGGACGCCAGGGCCAACTCCGACGCGCACCGAAGCCCCGCAGTTGAAGCGAACGGTGTGGTCGGGCGTCCTGTTCGGTATCGGCTTTGTCGCCTTCATCGATGAGACGTTCTTCCATCAGTTGCTGCACTGGCACCACTTCTACGACAAGTCCACTGACACGGTGGGCCTTGTTTCGGATGGCTTGTTCCACGCTGGCGGTTTCACGGTCATTGTTGTCGGGCTGTTTCTCATGGCAGATGCACTCCGCCGCGGAGGCTTCGTCCCGAAACGGTGGTGGGGGTCCTTCTTCATCGGTGCCGGTGGCTTCCAGCTCTACGACGGGGTAGTCCAGCACAAGTGGTTCGGGCTGCATCAGATCAGATACCACGTCACGATCTGGCCCTATGACCTGAGCTGGAACGTGATCGCCGCCGTCATGATCGCCGTGGGCATCGCCCTGCTGTTCGGGCGAGCGGGTGTGGCCCGGTCGGGCATCTTCCGCACCTCCGACGCTCCGCGCTGACAATGTTCGAGTTGGTCCCGCTCGCCTTGACGGGGCTGGTTTGCCTCGCGTACGGGCTGGGTCTACGCAGCTTGCAACGACGCGGCGATCGCTGGGCGGTGGGACGAGTGGCGTGCCTCGCATTCGGATCACTCTGCGTCGCCGGAGCGCTGGTTCCGCCCATGGCGACCTACGACGAACGCTTCCCCGTTCACGTCGGCCAGCACCTGCTCCTCGGGATGACAGCACCGGCCTTATTGGCGTTGTCGGCTCCTGTCACGCTCGCCCTGCGGACGCTGCCGACTACTCAGCGCGCGATCCTGCTCAAGGTGGTCCACAGCCGTCTCGTTGCGTTCATCACCACCCCGGCAACGGCAATCGTGGTTCAGGTAGGTGGTCTCTACGTCCTCTATCTGACCGGGCTCTACGCCGACGCCGAGAACAACGACCTCCTGCACGCCGCGGTGCACTTTCACATGTTCGCAGCGGGGTGCCTGCTCAGCTGGACCATCATCGGGATCGACCCGATCCGCCGCCGCCCAAGCTTCAAGACTAGGTTGGCGGCCCTGATCGTCGCCGGAGCAGCGCACGACACGCTCACCAAGTTGATGTACGCCCACGACCTTCCTCACGCGGCCGGATCACTCGCCCAGCGGCACACCGGGGCCATGCTGATGTACTACGGCGGAACCGTGATCGACTTGGGCATCGCCGTCGTGCTGATGACACAGTGGTGGCGGGTCACCGGGCGGGACCTGGCACGGACATCACGCCGCGCATTCGCCACCGAGGCCCGAGGCTGCCCGCGGATGTGAGCGGCCGAGGTAGGCCATCTGGCGTGTGACGAACGTACGTCCCCGGTCAACGAGCTCACCGCTCATGCTGCACGTCGTGCGCTTCTGCCGATGGCGCGTTTCCTCCGCGATGTCTCGAGTGGGGGTTTCCCGGCGGCGCGGCTTACGATGCGGAAGTGACACTGCGAGTCATAGGGCCGGGGCTCGGGCGGACGGGCACCTACTCACTCAAGCTAGCGTTGGAACGGCTGCTGGGCGGGCGCTGTCACCACATGGCGGAGGTGCTCGCCGATCGGGAACGGCACTTCGCGCTGTGGGCCCCCATCTTGCGCGGTGAGGCGGCGAATTGGGAGGAGGTTTTCGCCGGCTACGTCGCCCAGGTCGACTTCCCCGGCGCCGCGTTCTGGCAGGAGATCAGCGGGGCGTTTCCCGACGCGCTCGTCGTCCTGTCGACGCGTCCCGCCGAGGACTGGTACCGCAGCGCAGCGTCGACCATCTTCCAGCTCGACGACGACCACGGGTCATCACCGTTTCGCGATCTGTGGCAGGAGCGGTTCGGCGATCGTTTCGACGACGGCGCGGCGATGATCGCCGCCTACGAGCGGCACTACGCCGCCGTCCGGTCCTCAATCCCCCCGGACCGCCTCCTGGAATGGACCGTGACCGACGGCTGGGCGCCACTCTGCGACCGCTTGGGGCTTCCGGTTCCCGACGAGCCGTTCCCCCGGACGAACACCACTCAGGAGTTCCGGGCCCACAACCACCTGGACTGCAGACCGGCGTGATTCTTCGCGGCGCAAAAGGAACGGCGAAACGCACGCACATGCCGCGAACAGCGCGCGCGCCCGGACTCGACGTCCGTCGTTGTGGTACACCGTCGCGGAGATCAAGGTGCAGGCAGGTGGAGCGGAATGTGGCAGCAGGAAGGCGTTAGTTCGGCTCTTGGGGGGCGTCCAGTCAATCGACTTGCGAGCGGCCCGATCTCGGACACCCGTCCCGATTGCGAGCGTCACAGCCAGGCGTATGGCCGGGATTCGTCGCGTCGCGGGGTCGGAAAGGCCGGCGAGCAGCGGCGTGCTGTCGGTGCTAGGAGCGAGCGTCGCGGCGCGACCGGCCGCGTGGCTTGGCCGCCGGCGCGGCGGTACGGTCGACCACAGACATCACCAGTCGGCCGTACGCCCCTGCCTCGCCGACGGTCGCAAATCCACGCACCTGGTCATATATGGCTTGGCGTTCCTCGACCGGCGCGGACAGGACGTCCACACGTAGCGCGACTCGCAGGAACCCGCTCACCGATGAGGTGATCGCGGTCGAGTTGCGTTGCCGGGCTTGGGCTTGTGTTACTGGATCGAGCAGGGTCATTCCTGGCGGGCGGGACCGTAAGGCTGCGCCGGACTGCTTCGTCGGCGACTTGTCGCCGCAATCGAGTTCGGGCGGGGCCGCATCTACGAGCTGCGTCGGTGTGTCCCCGCGTGGAGCGGCCAGGGACAGCAGGCTCGTCAGGTCTGACGCGTGGGCGTCACGATCGGTGAGATTCGGCAGTCCCCAGAGACGCTCGATGCTCACCGGAATTGTCGCGTGCTCGTACGTTCTGTGGTCGATGACGTTCCGTGGGATCCATGGTGAGCAGACGATCGCAGGAACCCGTACGCCGAGTTGGGTGAAGTCGAAGTTGTGATGGTTATTGGTGTCGTCGGTGACCGAGTCGCCCGGGTGAACGGTCTTGCCCGGAGGCCGGTGGTCGTAGAAGCCGCCGCCTTCGTCGTAGGTGATGATGAGCAGGCTCTGCTCCCAGACTGGCGAGTTGCGGATGGCCTCGTACACGCGCTTGATGAGCCGTTCGCCGTTGGTGACGTCGTCCAGGGGATGTTGCGAGTTGCCGCACCGGAAGGTGTTGCCGGTGATGTCATCGCCGTAGTCGGGTTCGATGAACACGTAGTTGGCGATCGAGCCGTCGGCCAGGTGTTCCTCGAAGTCGTCCATGTCGTGGAAGTTGTTCGCAATAGTGGTGAGGTCCATGCCGGACAGGGCCTTGACCTGGGGGAAGTGATCGCCCTCATACACCGACCATCCGATGTTTTCGGAATCGAGCAAGTCAAAGATCGTGCCGTTATCGAAGAGGATGCCGGCTGCTAGTTCGTCGACGGTGGAGTCGAAGCCGGACGGGCTGTCGTCCAACCCCGCCGCTGATGCTGCGTGGAAGAAGAGGCGATTGGGCCAGGTCGGTCCGGGCATTGAGGAGTACCAGCCGTCACAGATTGCGAACTCCCGAGCTAGCTGGACGATGACTGGGACATCGTCCTCGGTGTAGGACAGCATCACGGTCTCCGGATGGCTCGGTGACACGTCGTGGAAGCTCTGCGCGAACCCGCTGTTGGTGATCGTGGGGTAGGGGGGATAGGGGTTGGTTGGGTGGAGTCCGCCCAAGGCCAGCAGCGTGTTACCGAACTCGTGTCCGGGGTCGGAATCGACGGCGCGCTTCTGCCCGGTCCCTACCTCGCAATGGGCAATGAGTTGGTCGGCGGCATCGAATACGTCGTTGTAGGCGTCGTCGGGCCGCCGAACAATTTGTGTCCCCTCTCCTGTTTCGGCGTCGGTGCCGCGAATCGGGATAGCCCCGAACATGTGGTCGAAGGATCGGTTTTCGAGGACGAGCAGGAAGATGTGCTTGATGCGTTTGTCCAGGTCGGGTTGGTGGAATCTGCAGGGGATGAAGATGATCCAGAGCAGAACCCGCCGGATGAACCAGAAGATGATCGAGACGATCAGCTTGCAGATGGTCGTCCAGACCCAGTGAACGATCCGGCAAACCCATTTGCTGATCCAGTTCCAGACAACACATACGATGTTGGAGACCCAGGTCCAGACCGTGCACACGACGTGTGAGATCCAGACCCAGGCGTCGCAGAACCAGCTGCACGGCGCCCAGTCGCAACAAGCGTTGTAGCCCTCGTCGCGCGATTGGTCGCACCGGTTGTATCCGTCATCGCGCTCTTGTACACACTTGTTGTAACCCTGGTCCTGCCAGTCGGCACAGTCCTCGATCGCCTCTACCCGGCAGACCTTCGTCGTCACGATCTGAGCTTGTCGTTCCAGCCAGGTGATTTTCTGAATGATCGTCCCGCAGAAAGACATGGCGGTCAGCCCGTGATCGGAGCTGTGGCGATTGAGGGGTGATTGCTCAAGCGGCGCTGATACCAGCGACGTCGTACGCGCCCGACGACGATACCCGCGCCCTTCCCGACGATCGCTGCCGCGAACACGATCAGCGGATAAGTGGCCAGCGCGGCCACGATTCCGAGAAACGTGCGTGGCACACCGTCTGCGAGCACCTTGACCGGCCACCCGATCAGAGCGAGCAGCGTCAGCGCCGCGCCGGACTTACAACCACACGGCTTTGCGAGCTTTTCTACTCGTTCTCGGAGGCGCTCGACGTCTTGCGCGTCTGTCGAGGCATCGAGGAGGGGGGTACCGCGGTCCGCCGCGACCAGGTGGCGTGTCATGGTCATCATCCGCCGAATCACATGAGACCGTCGTCAGCCGGCCGACTGGCGGCGAACCGTAGCCAGAAAGTCAGCCAGGGCACTTGCGATCCTCCTCAGCGATGCGCGCGGTGTCCAGCGCTGTTGTGACCGCGATGCAGAAACCCCCAGTGCTTGACCGGGGACACGGGTGCCGGCGCCGCGAGAGTTCGCGGTGCCGGCGCCGCGAGAGTTCGCACCTCCGCCGCTCGGCCGGATCCTTGATCATCTAGTCGCTGACGTCGCCTTTCGCCGTAACCACTAGATGATCAAGAACCGACAATGATCAACACGCGTCCGGTGCGCGAACCGGGACGAAAGCGCGCAGGAGACGCGCGTTGATCAAGCCGGGACACGGGGACAGGCGTCCCCGCGCACCATCGGCGACTGGAACCGATGATCGCCCCCCGGCTGACAATCAGTGTGCGATTTCGGCGACCTCGGCTTCGGAGCGCAGGATGCAGAAGTCGTTGCCCTCCGGGTCGGCGAGAACCACGGCCGACCCGACATCAAGGTCATCCTCTTTTGCCGCGAGGGCTAACATCACTTCGGGAATATGGTGTTCGTTGGATGGATCAAGACGCCACTCCAACACCGTTCGGTCAATGATCAATGCATCCGGTAGCTCGCCCTGTGCGAACGCGCACGGAACATCTTCGGCGCGTGGCACAGGCTTGGGACCTCCGGCCCTAGGCATCACGCCCGCGAATCAGTCACCGTTGAGGCGCAAGGCACCGGGCCGGATGGGTGTCCATGTCCACGGGAGGCTGGTGGCGGTGGCGCGAACACACGTGCTCGACCGATGGCTGTACCGCGGCCGCCGTGCCCACTGGTTGGCGCGGCGCATCAACGGTGCAACTGCGCGGGTCGCCGCCGCCGGGCGCGGGCCGTCGCAGCTGTACATGCTCGAGGTCCGCGGCCGACGCACCGGCAAGGTCATCCGGTTCCCGGTCGTCGTCGCCGACTACCAGGGTGAGCGGTACCTGGTGTCGATGCTCGGTGACGACACCAACTGGGTGCGCAACGTCCGTGCGGCCAACGGACGCGCATTTCTCGCTCGTGATCGCCGGGAGGCCGTGTGCCTGGACGAGGTCGACAGCGGCGAGCGCGGTGCGATCCTGCGGCGCTACTTGGCATGCTCACCGGGCGCGAAATCGCACATCGACGTCTCGCCAACCGCGCCTGTCGAGGTCTTCGACCAGCTCGCGCCGCAGTACCCGATCTTCCGGGTTAGCGCCCTCACCGAAGTTCCCGCCTGACTAGGCGTCCGACATCGGCATCACGCCTGTGACTCTGGTCAAGGTGATCACGTACGTTTTCCGTAGCCGCGGCCCGCGGCTGTCGCGCTGGTGTTGTTCGGCCCGGACGCCGGGTGATCTATGTCGTCGGGACCGTAGCGGCTCAGGAAGGTGGTGATGCCTTGACTGGCCACTGCCTCGAGTTCGTCTTGACTGTAGGGGTTGGCTCCGGCTTGCAGGGTGAGCCGGTTGAGGGGCGCGGCGACCACGAGCCAGGTCAACTGCTCGGCGGCGAGGTCGGTGTCGTCGATGCGGAGAAGCCCGCGTGCGGTGAGGGCGTCGAGTGCCTCGGCCAGGACATGGATGTTGTGGGCCCAGCTGTTCGTGACGTAGTCGGAGGCGACGTTGGGGAACCGCTGTGCTTCCGCTGCGATCAGGGTGCGCATCTGCAGGACTGCTGGGCTCAGTAGTCCGGCCTGCAGGATGCGGGCGAGAACGAGCAGGCCCTCGCGTGCCTCATCTGCTTGCGACAGCGCGGTGGTGTGCGGGCGCATCGCGTCGTGACCCCGTTCGACCCAGTCCTGCACCATGGCGGAATACAGCGCGTCCTTTGACGGGTAAGCGCGGTAGAGCGACTGCTTGGAGATGTGTGCGTGCGTGGCGATCGCGTCCATGGTGGTCCCGCGGTACCCGTTGGCGACAAACATCCGGCGGGCGATGGACAACAGTTCCGGAGCTTCGCTTCCCCGGGGTCGGCCACGGCGAGCGGAGGAAGGGTTGGTCGGCATACCGTTACTTTAGTACTTGACAGTACGGAAGTCATCCCGCAATATTGTACTTGTCCGTACTAAATTACTGGAGGTCACCATGATCGGTCTCGGGATCGCCACGGCTGCGGTCGTCGCGTTCGTGTTCAGCTCGGTCTACTACGCCGCAGTGACGCCCCTGGAGCGCCGGGCTGTCGGAGACGCAGCGTTGGACCGCGGACGCCCCACGGCGTGGAAAGTACTGACCGAGTTGCTGCGAACCGCGATTGTCGCCTCGGCATTCGCCTGGATCGCGCACCGTGCCGGTGACCTCGGCATAAGCCACGCAATCGTGCTCGCGCTGATCATCTGGGTCGGCTTCCCGCTCGTCCTGCTCACCGGGTCGGTGATCTGGGAGAAAGTCCACCCGGCCACGGCAGCGATGCACGCCGGCGACTGGGTGTTGAAGCTGCTGCTGATCGCCATCATCGTGGGCCTGCTCCACTGATAGCCACCGCAGGTCACGACTGCAACCCACACGGAAAGACCGGAATCCGAAAGGACGACGACGATGAACAGCACATCAGCATCAACGGCAGGACCGCTCGATCACACCTTCACCGCGACACTCACGCAGAGCCCCGCCAAGGGGGGCTGGACGTACATCGTCATGGACAGCTCCGCCGAGTTCTTCGCCACCCGCGGACTGGTCAAAGTGAACGGGACCATCGACGACCAGCGCTTCATCAGCGCATTCATGGCACTCGGCGACGGCACCCACAAACTCCCTGTCAACGCCGCCATCCGCCGCCAGCTCGGCAAGCACGCCGGCGACAGCGTCACAGTCCATCTCGACCAACGACTGAACTAGCTGGACGGACCCCCGAGGTTAGGTACACCTGGGCCAGTGGAACGACACGGGGCCCAGGCACCGATCTCCAGGTGTGCCGTGAGCACGCTGCCGTTCGTGAGGACCTCGCTGTGCATCCGGTCGACCAATGTGTCCACGTCGAGCTCGCGGGGTTGGGCGATGCCGTGCCGGGCCATCTCCGGGCCGAGGGTTCTGGCGATGTTTGCGATCAGCTCGAGGTTGCCGCGAGCGTGCTCAGGGGCCGCGATCAGAGCTTCCAGGCGCAGCATTGGTTCAGGCAGTCCAGCCGCTGTGAAAGCAGCGGCGAGCGCGAGTCCCATGTGCGTGTTAGCGCCGGATCGTTCAAGCGCCGCGATACACCACCCGCAGACGCGGTCATACGTCGGCGCCGGCGGCGCCGAACGGGTACCGGACCAGTCCAGCTCGTGGAAAATGATCGGTGCGCCCGGTTTGGCGTGCGCGGCAAGTGCCGCGATCATCGCCGACGGTTCTGCCTGGAACTGCAATACGTAGCGGCCCACGACGGCATCGAATGGCGCGTCGAAGTTCAGTTCGGCGGTTCCGCCGACCACGAACGACACGTTTCGGATGCCACGGGCAGCAACCCTGGTCCGGGCGGTCTCGACTCCGGCCGCGGACCGGTCGAAGCCGATCACCAGACCGCTCTCACCGACCAGGTCGGCAAGCAGCAGCGCAACATCCCCGGCACCGCTGCCGACATCGAGTATTCGCATGCCCGGACCCACGCCCGCCTCGACCAAGAACCGGCGGGTTATGGGGTCTTTGATCCGGGCCTGTATCTCCAGTCGACGCAATTCCGCATCAGAATGACCGAGCACATAGGGTCCATCAGTCACAATCGGAGTATCACACTCGGCGTCACCAACGGGTAAGGGATGCGCCGTCGCGTTAGGGGAATCGTGCCCACGATGCCGGGTACTGCTGCGCGAACCGGTGACAACGTGACCTCGCGTGCAACCGCTGACCGCCCCGTGCGACTAATCACGGCAAACTTCTTCATCAGCGTAGAAGCCGATCGTGGCCACCCCTTGCGCCGAGCCCGGTCTGGGTACGCGGCCGCGCGCGCGGATCGTAGAGCCCGCAACGTTCGCGAGCGACGCTTACCCGTCACCGTAAGCGGATCCCTGCGCGGGACGACCGGGACGACGGCAGGTTCGGTCAGTGGAGCGAGGGTGCGTAGGAAATTCCGATGATCAAGCCTTCGGGTGAGAGGACTCGCGCCACGGTCTGGCCCCATGGTTCGAGGCGAGCCTCGTGCAGCAGCGGGAACCCTTTGTCGGCGAGTTCGGCCGCGCCTGGACCGACGGCGTCGGGACCGGCCACCTCGAATTCGATGCTGGCTTGCGGAACGGGGTGCTCGTCGGGCCAGTGGGAGGCGCCGAAGCACGCCTGCGCCGCCTGCTCGAGAGGCCAGACGCCAAACGACTTGCTGCCGGCGATCTGCTCGCTGTGGCGGTAGCCATCGTCCTCGCCGCGCAGCGGTAGTCCCAGCGCGTCTACGTACAGCCGGCGGCTGGCCGCGGGTTCGGCGGTGATCACGGCGACGGTGGCGATGAACTGGATCTGCATGACCACTCCCGTCGTGGATGACGCCGCTGGATCTATCGTCGGCCCTGCCGCGGGAGCTGTCACCCCACCCTGCGCACCCGTTGCGCAAGACAATGCACGGATCTCTCGGTCCTTGTCGAGCGACGCGCAAGCCGCGCGTCGATCAGCGCAGACAGATCGTTAGTGCGCGGTGCTGAGGTCGGAGACAAGCACCCGTTCAGGGCTCCCCCAGTATCTCGAGACGGCAGTAGCGGAGCTGAGTGGATCGACCGCGTTGCCTCGATTCCACTACGCTTGTCAGCCGTGCGCGATGATCCGCAGGACTGCGGCTGGGCGGGCGCGCGGTGACACGACCGTCAGATCGAGCCGCTCGCGCCGTGCGCGCAAGATCAGCTCAGCGAGGTCCGGATCGCGCGTGAGGTATGTGTGGCCGTCGCAGCAGCCTGCGATGTGGAACCGTTCGATACGACCGTGGCAGTCGAACACGATCTCCTCGACCCGGCCGGAGTGTTGGACCACATCGCCACATGGCTCTTGCCCACGCAACGGAGCACCCTGAGGCGAGGGCAGAATTGCGTCTGGGTCTCCACCGAGTCCGGCTACTCGACCGGCGATGTAGTCGACATATCGTTCGAGAACGGCGTGCCAGCGATCAGCCGGCGAGAGCTGGGCGAGTCGCCACTTCATGATGGCCAGCGTGTTCTCCTCAGGCAGGAGCATGGTCTCCGCGGTGCTGACCGGGATGTTCACGGTGAATGTTCCGATGACGTAGCGCCACATCTCTCCGCCTCGCGCCGCCGGATTCTTCTCGGCGTTTTGGTGTTCCGTTCGGAACTCGAGGACGCGGTTCGCCTTGTGCCCGAGCCGCCGCACGATGACGCTGAACTCCTCACCAGCACGGACGGTCGTCGGCAGGTCGAGGGTGAGCAGACCCGCGAGGTTTTCGCCGGCGCGTGCGGGGATCGGTAAGTAGGTGACTCCGCCGGTGACGTCGCAGCGGACCGTGTGCGGGTCTGCCACGGTAAGTCCGTGTGCGGGATGCATCGACGTCGCCAGGTCGACTACCGTCCCGGCGTCGACCTGGGGCCAGAAGATCGAAGCGGTGCTGCCGGCTGGGATACGGCCCCAGTCGATCATCAGCTCATCGACACCCTCGATCGCCTCAAGCGCGCTGGGGCGAATGTCAAAGGTTTGCGGGATGCGGTGCGCGGAGGCCGGCCCGGGATTGTCCGAATGGGTGACCTGCAGGTTGCGCTGGGCGAGCTTGTCCGACGCTTCCGGGGTCGCCCCGCCGAAGATCGGGGCACCGTCGAAGGCGATCTGAGCGACCAGGCAGTGATGGGTGCCGTTGAGCCAACCCTGCACCGTCTTGCCGTCGATGAAGTAGGAGCCGTCGTAGATGTTGAGGAAACACCCGAAGTACGCCCACACCGTGTCCTTCCCAGAGGGAATCACCAGATCCCGGGTGTTGGCGCCGCTGGTTCCGTAGTCCGTGTTCGCGCCGAGGTTTCCCGAGGCGAAGAATGGCAAGGTCTTGTGGCCGGCTCCGACCTGAGGAGCCGCAGGAAGACCGCTGCTATCGGTCGTGCTCGGGTAGGTGGAGTTGGTCTGGTAGTCGGTGTCCGCGGTCTCGGTGGACCACAGCCGGAAGAACACCCGGACGTCGTTGGCTGCTCCGGCGGCACCGGAGGAGCCGCGCAGGCGGACCCGGGCGATAGCGAACTGGTAGTTGTTGTGTACGCGGGGCGGGAACTGGCTGAAGTCGAAGCTGTATGGGGTCACCGACGAGTCGCCGTTCAGGGCAGCCGCCTGTCCGGGCAGCACGGACGCGAACGGGTCGGTGCCGCCGGGGTCGGAATATGTCGCGTTCAGCCAGGTAAGCAAGCGCTGGACGTAGTCGTAGGCTCCCGCTGGGTTGTCACTCATGAACGCAGGACCACCGGGGACGGGTGTCCCGTTCGTCGCCGGAGTCGTGGCGAAGACTCGGAGGTCCTGACTCAGATAGAACACGTTGCCTTCAGCCGGATTGATATTGGTGAAGTACGGGTCCGCGCCGGCGACGAGTTCGAACAGGGTGGCGGTGTCGGTCGAGGGGACCTTGCTGCCGTCGGTGGCCAGGAACGCGTCCAGTGCATAGGTCTGACTCCCGGCGGTCGGGAAATGCGACAAGCTCGCGGTGGTGAAGGTTATGTCGAATGCGACCCGAATCCGCTGCTGCTGGTCCGGTAGAGCTGCGTTCTCGTAGTCGATGGCCCCGTTCGGTGCGATGGTGACCCCGGGAATCGAGGCAAGAGGCCCGGTCGGCGTCGGTGTCGACACGTGCAGTGTGCTGAAGGTCGTCTTGCTGAAGCCGTCAACGACGAGCCAGAACGCGTTTGTCACCTTGCCGCCGCTGGTGTTGATGAGGTCCTGAACCTCGTCCTTGCCGAATGTGTCCTTGTCGACCCAGAACGTCACGGACCCCAGAGGGAGCACGCAGGTGTTCGCGGACTTGCTCCAGTAGCTCTGGACCGAGCAGGTGATGCCGTTCATGTCGACGGTGGCGAATTCGTTGTTGCAGGTGTCGCCGATTTCGTCGTTGGTGACAGTGCTGCCGTCCGTTTTCTTGCCCTGGACGAGGATGCTGTTGTTCGAGGTGTCGACGTCGGGGTTGGTGCAGGCCTCGGTGAACTCATGCGAGAACACTTTGGTCACGCAGTTGTGGCCGGTGAGGGAGCCGGTGTTGTCGACCCAGGCGTAGTACGCGGTGTGACCGTTGTAGGTCAGGCTCTGATGTTGGCCGGCGAACTGCGTCAGGCTGTTGTTCACACCTTGCGGCGCGATCACGGCGTAGAAGCGGTTGTGCCCGGAAGCTGGTTGCGGCATGGACGCGTTGTTCGCAAAACGGCTCTTCAGCATTGCCACGACGTCAGCGTCGGTGTAGCCGTTGGCCGGGCTGGAGCCATCAAAGATCTCGCTGTAGACGACGGTGCCCTGGCCCACCCCGCGGTACTGGTTCAACCCGCTTGTATAGGGTCCGGTCACGATGCCCCTGATTGCCTGCTCGTACTGGTCCCGCGACGGCGAAGGTGCGGGCGAAGTACTCCAGAAGCTGCCCCAGAAAACGAGGATGACCTCGACGTCGGTGAGCACACGCCCGCCGTTGTCGTCCGTGCTGGTGACGGTGTAGTCCGGCGCGAACGTCAAGTCACCGCCTTTGGGTTCCTTCTCCGGCTCGACCTTGCGCACGATGCCCCGATGAACCACCTCTGTGTGTTCGACCTTGCTCTTTGCAGGCATTCCCCGCTCCTTCCGTAACGATGTCGTCAGGAGGAGTCACCCATGACCAGAATTGATACCGAGCGGGTGAAAGGAACGCGATCGAGCGGGCAGTGCTGATCCTCAGTTCGCCCGCGAGGGCACTCGGAGCCGGCGCGTTACCCGGCGAACAGGTGCGAGGGATCGGCGAAGGCCTTGAACTCCAGCGCGTTACCTGACGGATCGAGGAAGAACATCGTCCATTGCTCCCCGGGCTCGCTCGGAAACCGAACATGGGGTGCGATCACGAAGTCGACGCCGGCGTCGGTCAGTCGCCGGGCAAGGGCATGGAACTGCTCGACAGTGAGGACGAGCCCGAAGTGGGGCACCGGCACGTCATGCCCGTCAACCGGGTTCCTGCCAGCAACAGTCGATTTGTATCCGTCGACCTGGTGGGTTACCAGTTGGTGGCCCCCGAGATTCCAATCGATCCATCGCTCTGCGGATCGGCCGCAGTCCAGGCCGAGGATCTCCCCGTAGAACGTGCGGGCCGTGCCGATGTCACTCACCGGCACCGCGAGATGAAATGGGGGCAGGGACGCGGCGGTGGCACTCATGGGAAGCACAGTAGAGCGGCGCTACATGGCAGTTCGCACAGTGCGCCGCCGACGGATGGGAGCGCTGTGCAACCCGGCAGGCGAGCCGCGTCCTGACTGGCTCGTCCAGGCAACCGAGACGGCGCCTACGCTCGCGGCGGCGACGCAGTCCGATCCGCTGAGGATCCGTCGGTCGGAGCGCGCAAGATCAAGTGTCACGAAACTCCCGTACCGCCCCGCCGACGGCTTCGATCGACTTGACCGTGATCGGGTCGAGGACCAGCTGCACGTGCCCGGCGCCGGCGTCGGCCATCGTGCGCAGGTGCGCTGCGAGGGCGGACACGAGAACGGGTCGGACGGTGCGGTCGTTGTAGGTCTCGCCCATCAGCCGTCCGACCCCGTCCGGCAACTGCACCAACACCGCTGCTGTCGCTTCGACCTCGCCAGGCGCGCGGCCGGACTGTTCTGCGGCGCGCTCGACTCGGGTGCGTACTGCGGCGAACTCTTCGGCATCGTTTCCGTAATCGCTCCACCAGACGTTCCAGGCCGCAACGTGCGGCAGGCCGATGCGCATCATGCGCGGGCTGACCGAGCCCAGCATGAGCGGCGGGCCACCGGGCCGCACCGGTCGTGGGTCGAGAACACAGTCGACAACGTCGTAATAGGCGCCGCGGAAATCGCTGCGCCCGGTGCGAAGGAGCTCGCGAATGATCGTGAACGCCTCCTCGAAGCGCGAGATCCGCTTGTCGTACGGAAAGCCGAACGCGGTGTACTCCCGCTGGTTCCAGCCCGCACCGAGGCCGAGGATCAGCCGCCCACCTGAGATCGCGTCCACCGTTGCGGCAAGCTTGGCGAGCATTGCCGGCGTGTGAAAGCTCGTCGAGGCGACCAGTGGGCCCAGCTCGACCCGTTCCGTCACGCACGCCAACGCCGCAAGGGCCGTCCACACCTCCCATGGCCCGCGCACCTCGCCGTTGGGCAGGTCGTAGAGCAGGTGGTCACCCAGCCAGATCGAATCGAAACCGGCGTGCTCAGCCGCCCGAGCCATGGCGACCATTTCCGGCCACGGCACCGAGCGTTCGACTTCGGGCAATTGCACTCCGACACGACACGGCATCGCCCGAACCTAGTACGCAAGGCGGCCGGCCCGGGGCGCTGCGCAACGTCGCTCGGGCGCGCGACACCGCAGCGCCGCACAGAACAAGAACGGTGCGGACAAGCAGCCGGTGGGCGCGCACCGCGTTCCGCTCACTACCGACCTCGCCTTTGCGCCGGTCGGCCCGCGATGGTCAGGATGCGACGATGACGCCCTTGACACACGCCGTTCGGGCGGAGGGACCATAGGGTCGACGCCGATTCGACTGAGGGAGCCTTATGAAGGTCGCGGTGCTGGGATCGGGCAACGGGGGGTGCGGTGTCGCGTTCGACTGGGCCCAGCATGGGCACGAGGTTCGCCTATTCGACTTCGACGAGTTCCCCGCGAACGTGGAAGCGGTGGCGGCCAACGGCGGTATCCGAAGCACCGGGCAGTTGGAGGGTTGGGCGGAAACGGTCTACGCCGGCCACGACATTGCCCGGGCGCTCGAGGGCGCCGACCTGGTCTTCGCGGTCGGGCCTGCCTACAGCACGGAGCCGATCGCAGCGGCTGCGGCGCCGCACCTGCGACCCGGGCAGCGGATCGTGATCTGCCCCAGCGCGTGCGCCGGGAGCCTCGTCTTCAAGCGGGCGCTCGGACTTTCGCACGAAGACAGCACCTACAACATCGGCGAGACGAGCACATTGCCCTACGCGGTGCGCGTCACTGATCCGGGCACGATCCACGTCTTTCTCAAGCTGCGGGCCGGGCTCCTGGTCGCGGCGGCGCCGCGCTCCGGGACAGCTGCGCTGCAACAGACGCTGCAGGACGTCTATCCGGGCATCGCGAGCGCGCGCAGTGTCCTCCAGACGACCCTGCAGAACGGCAATCCGGTGATCCATCCAGCTGTGACCCTGCTCAACGCGGCCCTGATCGAACGGACAGGCGGTGCGTTCGACTTCTACGAGGACGGCATCACCGACGCCGTCGGTCGGCTGATCGAGAACGTCGACCGGGAGCGCCTTGCGCTGGCCGCAGAGTTGGGGCTGACGCTGTACTCCGAGCCCACGATCGGAGTGATCCAGGGATACATGGAGCAGGAGAACTACACGACGGGCTACTCGACCGCGCCGGGATTTCGCGGCATCCGCGCCCAGGGCAGGCTCGACAACCGCTACCTCACCGAGGATGTCGGCTACAGCATGGTGTTCCTCGTCGACCTCGCGCGCCAACTCGGTGTCCCGACGCCAGTGATGGACGCCGTCATCGAGATCGCATCGGTCGTGCTGGCCCGCAACTTCCGAGGCGAGCAGAAGCGGACCATGGCGACCCTGGGTTTGTCGGGCTACAGCCGGGAGCAGTTGTGCGAACTCTGACGAAATCGCGGTACCGGAACCTGCTCAGCGGGGGTTTCAGCCCAACGTGTCGAGAACCTGGATAACCCGTTCAGCGTTGCTGGAAGGGTCCGGTCGTCGTGGAGCGTTATCTGCATTGCTTCTGCGGGTCATCCTTGGCCGCAGGAGGTCAGGCATAGCCGCTCAGATTAACGGGACGGCTCGTCCGGGTCGGCCGTGACCGGCCAGGTTAGGAAGCCGACGAGTGCTGCCAGTGCCGCGCGGTCCCGGGTGACAGTGAGATGGCCTCGGTGCGGGAACAGTCGCAGTTGGCTATTCGGGATCAGTTGGGCGGTTTCCGTGAACAGCGCCGGACTGTAGAAGCGGTCCCGGCCTCCGGCGATGATCAGAGTTGGCGCCTGGATCTGCGTGTGGCACTTGGCGAGGTCGAACCCGTCTTCGGCGGCGATGGTCGCTGCCAGGTCTTCCCCGTCACGGGCGGTCGTGATGATCCGCGAGGCAAGTATCCATCCGGCAGCGGCCGCAAGGTGCTGGCCATGACGCGGCGGGACCAGGGCGCCGGCCGCGGTCGCGACCGCTCGGCGGTAGTGCCCGGCGTGAAGGTGCGAAGCTACCTGGTGCTGTAGTGCCCGCCCGTGCCGGCCGAGGCGGCAGGCTGTACTGAGAAGAGCGAGCCGCCTGATCGTGTCGGGATGGTCTGCCGCAAGTTGCTGAGCGATGCTGCCGCCCGTCGATGTGCCGATCAGATCGACCGGGGTGTGGAACTGCGACTGCAGCGCAGCGGCGTGCTCTGCGGCGAGCGCCTCCATCGTCAGGTGTTCGGGCAGGCCGGCCCAGCGATTCACGACAATCAGTCGACGCTGCCTACCCAGGTCTCGCACGGGTCCGAGTGCTGCGCGTACCAGCGCATCACTGCGCACCCCGGTTGTGGGTGACAACCCGGCCAGCACCACCACCGGCGGCCCTGAGCCGGTCGCCGCGTACGGGATCTGACCGATCACGCCACGTTCGATCTGCACGAGAGCACATGATGTCAGGCTCGCCGGGTCACCCGTTCTGCGTGAGCAACCAGATCCCCGCGCCGTGAGCGACCTCGGCCGTCGGCTCGTCTCATCTCCTCTGTGGCCGCCCCGACGACGATGCTGAATCCGGTGTATTGGAGGCCTATTGGCTGCGACGCCATTTCGGCTTGCGTTTGTCGAGGAACGCTTGCATGCCCTCGACGGCGTCGGGCAACTGGCTGGCCGCGGCCATGACCTCGACGGCGTAGGCGTAGGCCTTCGGCTGGTCGAGGTCGACCTGGGCGTAGAACGCCCGCTTGCCCAACCCCTTGCTCTCCGCACTGCCGCGGGTCACCCGTTCGAGCAGATCCTGCACGGCTGTGTCCAGCTGCGGGTCCGGCACCACCGTGTTCACCAGGCCCCAATCTGCCGCGGTGTGCGCGTCGATCACGTCGCCGGATAGCGCCATCTCCATCGCGCGCTTGCGGCCCACGTTGCGGGCGACCGCCACCAGCGGGGTGTGGCAGAACCAGCCACCCTTCCCGCCCGGAAGGCAGAATCCGGCCGACTCGGCCGCAACAGCCAGATCAGCGCTCGCGACGAGCTGGCAGCCCGCGGCAGTGGCCAGCGCGTGCACCCGCGCGACGACCGGTTGCGGAATCTCCTGCAGCAGCCGCATCAAACGCGTGCACGTGTCAAGCAGCTTCTGCACGTGGGCGTGGTCGTGGCCGACGACGTCGGCGAAGTCGTGCCCTGCCGAGAACACCGGACCGTTGGCCGCGAGTACGACGCCTAGCGCGTCGCTGTCCCCGATATCAGACAACGCCGAGATCAACTCCGACATGTGCTCATGCGAGAGCGCATTGCGTCTGGCGGGATTGTTCATGGTGACCGTGACGAAATCGTGCCGTCGCTCGACGAGCACGTGCGTGAAGACCATGGCCAAGTCTTGCCCCGAAACGGGCACCAGGCAAGGCCGCTGCCGTTGCGTCATGCGTACGGCGACAATCGAGCTATGACGCCGACTAGCGGTCCGACCGAAGACCCGATTGATAGAGACGATCGGTGGCGGGATGCGACTGAGTCGATACGTGTCGACGCGAACCGTCGAGCTCGTGGTGCACAGCCAGGACATCGCGGACGCAATCCGGGCGGACCACCGGCCTGCGTTCTGGCCGATTTGCTGGCGCGCCGGGCCGAGTGCCGCGAGACTGCATACGGACAACGCCGTCAACCGAAAGGTTCGTCATGCCCGACTTCCCCTCGATCTCGCACGCCGCTGTGACCGTCAGCGACCTCGCCCGTAGCACCCAGTGGTACTCCGCCTTGATCGGTTCTGATCCGGTCCTCGACGAGGACGAGGCCAAGGGCACTTATCACCACACCGTCTGGTCGCTGTCCAACGGCCAGCTCTTCGGCATCCACACCCACCAGGCCGCCGGTGGGGCACCGTTCGACGAGAGCAGCGTCGGCCTCGACCACCTCGCCTTCGCCTGCGCGACGCGGGCCGAACTCGAGCAGTGGTCGGCCCGGCTCGACGAGCTGGGCATCGCGCACAGCAGTATCGACGACCAGCACTACGGCTCGGGCGTCTCGTTCCGCGACCCCGACGGCATCGCGCTCGAGTTCTTCGCCCCGCCCGGGTCCTGATTCTTCCTGGCGGCGGCTGATGCAGCATGCGGGCGTCGGTCAGCTGGAACCGAGCGCGCTGGCCACGACGGGCCAGCTGAGCTTCGCCTCGTACGCCTGGCCCCGGACGTTGAGGTGGTTCCAGTCGTCGGTGAAGTTCTCGAGTGTGTCGCGGTAGGCGGCCCGTACCCCGCCGTCCGTGCGGCAATTCGCGATGGACATCCGTCGAGTTCGAGCATGTCCTTGGTACAGACGGGTCGTGCGGATCAGTCTTTCTGAACATCGATGACGTAGGCGTCGTGGTCGGTCAAGCGGCTCGGCACGGGCAGGCGCTCCGCGCTCGTGATCGTCCAGTTCTCGGGGACGGCGATGTGATCGATCGAAGCCATGCCTGGTTGCCGGTGCGGGAGATCGCGGGTGGCCAGGAACAAGCCGCGGCGCAACAGCAGGTCTTCGATGGCTGCGCGCCCGATCCGCGTCCCGCCGTAGTTCGGACCGGTCATCGTCTGATTCCAGTCCCCGCCCCATACGAGGTCGTCGGTGAACGCCCGGTCGAGTGAGTCGAGGGCATCCGCGGTGCGGCTGGCCTGGTCGCCGCCGCACCAAGGCCAGTCCGGTCCGCAGGTGCGCCAGGGCAGGACCGATGAGTAGAAGCTGACCCCGTCAACTTCCATGGCGGCGGTGGCCGGGCTGGGTGCCGCGAGGGGTCGACCGCCCTCGCCACTCCACACGGCCGCGAAGTGTTGATTACGGCCCATCTGCGACGGTGACCTCGCCAGCGCACCGCCGACCAGCGGCAGCGCTGACGGCACCTCGGTCAGCAGCCAGATGTCGCAACCCAATCCGTCGATCATTCGCAGCTGATCTGGACTGCTCTGCGCGTCGAGGTTCCAGGTGCCGATCCGCATCCAGCGATCATCCACGACGATGTTGATCGAGCCCGCCACGTGCCGGGGGCGTCGCAGCGCCCGCCAATGCTCGCATCTCGGCCTGGTCAACCGCAGTCGGGCGCGGCTACGGTTTGCGGCATGGACCGATACGTGATCCGCGGCGGTCGGATGGGCGCGGAGCGGCTCGGGATCCTCGCCCGCAGCGGGGCATCAGCCACGACCGCTTTCTGGGACCGGATCGGCGTGGGCGCCGGCTTCAGCTGTCTCGACCTGGGCTGCGGTCCCGGATATCTCAGCCTCGCCCTGGCCGAACGGGTCGGGCCCACCGGTCGGGTCGTCGCGGTGGACGCCGACGCCGATGCGATCAGTCTGGCGCGCGAACGATGCGACGAGGCGGGGCTCACGAACGTCGAGTTCATCGTGGCCGACGTTTATGAGGTCGCGCTGCCCGGCGATGTCGACGTCGCCTACTCACGGCTGCTGCTGCAACACCTGTCCGATCCGGGCGCGGTTCTTCGACAGATGTGGGGCGTCGTGCGGCCGGGCGGCGTCGTTGCGGTCGAAGATGCGGATTTCGAGGGAGGTTTCTGCTATCCGGGCAACGCAGGGTTCGAGTTCTGGATGCAGCGCTATCCCAGTCTCCTTCGCCACAGTGGCGGCGATCCGACGTGCGGGCGCAAGCTCGTGCGGACTTTCATCGGCGCTGGGTTGCCGGCTCCGACGATTCACGTCACACAGCGAGTAGATCGCGACGGCGAGGCGAAACGTCTGCCGCTGATGACCGTCGAGGCGACCGCGGAGGCGATGATCGACGCCGGCCTCGCGGCGGACAGCGAGGTCGATGCCGCCCTGGACACGCTGCGTGCTTTCACAGACGACCCGACGACGACCGTCGGTGGCCCTCGACATTTCCAGGCCTGGGTCGCCAAACCTGGTTAGACAGGCCATATACGTGCGCGGCCGAACGGGACTCAGAGCTTCGGTGCGAGGTCGACCGCTGCGACGTAGACACACGCGAGATTCCAGTCGTTTGCTGTGGTCCGCACGCAGATCGTGCTGCGTGTGTCACCGGATGGCTTCCGGCAGTCAGGTCGGACGACCTTGGGCGCAGTGATGGACCTTCCCGCGCGTGCGCCGCTGGCGTCATACTCTCGGGCATGCCGCGGATCGCTGTGATGGGTTCGGGCGGCCTCGGTGGGTACTTCGGCGCGCTGCTCGCGCGGGGTGGCGCGGACGTGTTGTTCGTGGCTCGGGGCACGCATCTCGCCGCGATGCGTTCGTCCGGACTGCGAGTGGCCCCCGGCATTGCACACATCGATCCGGTGCAGGTGACGAACGACCCCGGCGAGATCGGCCCGGTCGATTTCGTGTTGATGTGCGTGAAGTTGTGGGACACGGGGGATGCACTCCGTCAGATGGCGCCGATGGTCGGGCCGGCCACCACGGTGGTTTCGTTTCAGAACGGTGTGCTGAAGGAGGAACTGCTCGCCTCGGCATTCGGCGCCGAGCGGGTCATCGGTGGCGTGGCCTACGTCGCCACGACCCTGTCGGACCCGGGAGTGATCACCAAGATGGGCTCACTCGAACGACTGGTATTCGGCGAACTCGACGGCGCGACCTCATCACGGGTCGAGACCCTGATGGCGGCCTGTGTAGCGGGCGGTATCGAGGCGGAGATCAGCTATGACATCGCTGAGGAGATCTGGAAGAAGTTCGTGTTCCTGGTTGGCCTGTCGGCGGCGACCACGACGATGCGGCTGCCCATCGGTCCGATCCGCGACGATCCGCAAACCCGAGCGTTCCTGCTCGACGTGATGCGCGAAGTCGTGGCTGTGGCCCGCGCGCGCGGCGTGCCTCTGCCCACCGACTACGCCGACCAACGACTCGCGTTCGCCGACGGCGTATCGGCGGACATGACGTCGTCGATGCACCATGATCTCGAGCGCGGGAACCGCCTGGAAGTCGCGTGGCTATCGGGCGCGGTGGTCGACCTCGGACGTTCTGTCGGCGTCGAGACGCCCCTCAATCGGGCTGTCGCCGACATCTTGTCCATACGGGCCCGCACGCCCGTTTCGGGTTGACCGGCCGAGGCACGTTGTGACTTAGCGGTTGGTGCATTGCTCGGCTGGCGGGCAGGGGCCGGAGACGGGGGTCTTGGCGATGAGCACATCACACATGTTCCGTGCCGCCGTCGTGCAGGCGGCACCGGTCGCGTTCGACGTCCACGCCACGCTGGACAAAGTCGCCCGCCTGGCCGGAGATGCCGCCGCTGAAGGGGCCAGGCTGGTGGTGTTCCCCGAAGCGTTCGTGTCCTGCTACCCACGCGGTCTGGACTTCGGCACTGTCGTCGGGGCACGCACCACCGAGGGCCGAGCCTGGTTTCGACGGTACTGGGAATCGTCGATCGACATCCCCGGTCCCGCCGTGGACCGGCTCGGCGCCATCGCCGCGCGCCACCACCTCCACCTCGTCATTGGCGTCATCGAACGCGACGGCGGAACGCTCTACTGCACGGCCCTCGTGTTCGCTCCGTCGGGTGAGTGTCTGGGCAAGCACCGCAAACTCATGCCGACCGGAGCCGAACGCCTGGTCTGGGGCGCCGGCGACGGATCCACCATGCCGGTCTTCGACACCAGCGTCGGGCGTCTCGGCACGGTGATCTGCTGGGAGAACTACATGCCCCTGCTACGGATGAGCATGTACGCCAAAGGCATCCAAGTATGGTGCGCGCCGACAGCCGACTCGCGCGACACCTGGACCGCGAGTATGCGTCACATCGCCTGTGAGGGTCGCTGCTTCGTCCTTTCCGCCAACCAGTTCGTACGCCGCAGCGACTACCCAGACGACTACCCGATCAGAGGCGACCACGACCCTGCCGACGTGCTGTGCCGGGGCGCCTCTGTGATCGTGTCACCGCTCGGCGAGATCCTCGCCGGCCCAGTCACCGAGAGCGAGGAAATCCTGGTCGCCGACATCGACCTCGAGCAGATCGTCGAGGCCAAATACGACTTCGACGTCGTCGGCCACTACGCCCGGGCGGACGTGTTCAAACTCCTCGTCAACGAAGCGGCCACCCCTGCCGTCATCATCACCACACCTGAAGAACAAGGCCCCGAAGACCAGCGTCGCGACGCACCGCACGAATGACGGCCCGACCTCATCGACGCAACGAGTTCGACGACAGCCCGCCCAGACACACCGGAGGCGGTAATCGGGACGTGGCGATCAGACCGGCGGCTGGTACGCGCGGGCGAGGGTGGCGGTGCGTCCGGCCTGGTACGGCATGTTCAGCTCGGTGAAGCGTTGCACGATCCGCGACAGTGCCGCCGGGTCGCGATTGGCGAGAGCGAAGGCACGATCGGTGAGCGCGGTCGCGACCGGGTTGCCTTCTGCCGCCGCGCGGGCACGCGCGCACACGTGGGCGGCGTCCGGACGGCCGTCAAGTACCGCCGCCTCGGCGAGCAGGGCCGCCTGCCACTGACAGAGCAGGTTGCGATACCAGAGCGACCCGGACTCCTGGCGGGTGAGCACCGTCCACGCCGCATCGGGCCGGTTGTCTCCGAGTAGGACGATCGCGTCGAACACTGCGCCGTAGCCGGTGTCCAGCGTGGCCTCCTCGACCGGCACGCCACGCAATCGGGCTACCACGCCGAGCCAGTGCTGTCGCTCGGCCTCCTCGCCGCGCAGCCCGTGCACCATCGCCACAGCGCACGGCCCGATCGCTCGTCCCGGCGCCGTCCCGCCCCCGGCGGCGACCCAGTCGGCCTGGAAGGACTCGGCGTCGGCGAGGACGGAATCCCACCGGCCGGCCAGCGCGTCCGGCGCCAGGGTCTCCTCGATCGCCAGGTCGCGCTGCTCTCGCAGGAACGCAAGTTCGCGCTGCCCCCGGCCGTAGCCCGATGCCATCTCAAGATCACCCGCGCCGATGCACGTCAACGCCGCCATGTGCAGCGCGTCCTTGAGCTCCAATCCAGGCAGCGGATCCACCGGTTGCCCGTTCAGCAGGTCGATCCGGCGGCAGGCGTAGCGTGCCGCCGCCACCGGTTGGCCAGCGACGACGTGGATCGCGGTGAGCAAGTCCAGCGCGGCGCTCTGACGTATCGCGTCGCCTACCTGATGGGTGACCTCGAGAGCGCGTTGGGCGGCCGACGCTGCTCGGGGGTCGTCGAGGCCGGCGCGGTTGGCTTCGATCACCAGGTCGGCGGCCTGCACCGTCGGATCGGAGGAGCAGAGATCACGCATCTCCTGCCGCATCGCGTCGGCCGCGGCGATCGGGGGGTTGGCGAACATGCCGGCAAACCGCACGATGGTCTCCGCGGCCGCTCCCAGTGTCCGGGCAAGGGCATCCGGATCATCGTGCTTGCGTGCGACGTCGATGGCGGCTTGCTCGAGCCGCGCCGCGTCCTCGCCACGAACCTGGCACTTGGCCACGGCCGCGGCATCGGCCAGGCGGGCAAGCACGCTCGCGGGGTGGGTCGCGAGTTCTGCGGCTTGCTCGAAGCGCTGCTGCGCCTCACGCGCGCGGCCGGAGCGGAACAGCACGGTCGCCAGAACGTAGGCGAGGTCGCCTGCCTCGTCGTCGCGGCCGGGTTGACGCGCGGCCCAGCCGAGCGCAGCGCGCGCGTCGTCGGCGACCTCGTCCAGATCGGTGTACCAGTCGCGTCCCGGCCCGGCACTGTCGTCCCGGACGGTTTCCAGGCGTCGGCGCACCCAGGCGAAATGGGCCGGGTACGCCGCGAGGTCCTCGGTGACGTGCTGGGCCAGCCCGAACTGGCGCACCGGTTCAAGCAGCCGCCAGCGCCGGTCGCGCAGACCGCTGAGCGGCGCCAACAGGCTCTGGTCGGCCAGGCGCCCGAGCGCGAACGGGATGCCGGCCGGATCAAGCCCGCCGTACCCGGCCACCGCGACTGCCGCGGCTGCGTCGAAACCGGCGGCGAACACACACACCCGCGCGAGAACCATGCGTTCGAAGGGTTCGAGCATCCGGTAGCTCCAGTCCAAGGTGTCGTGCATCGACCGGTGCCGGTCGCTTGCCCGGGCCCCGCCGACCAGCAACGCGGCGTGGTGACCGAGGCCGGCCTCGATGCCGTCCAGGCCGAGCGCAGGCAGCCGGACGGCAGCGAGTTCCACCGCGAGCGCGAGCCCGTCGAGTGCCGCGCAGATCGCCGCCATGCGCGGCAGTTGCTCAGCGGTCGGCGGGTCCCACCCCGCCGCGACGGCGCGCTCGACGAAAAGCTCCAACGCGTCCCCATCCAGCGACAGGCCACCCAACACGAACACCCGCTCGAACGGCAGCACCAACCGCGCTCGACTCGTGATCAGGACGTGCAGGCCAGGACAGGCGGACACCAGCCGCTCGACCAATACCGCGACTGCGTTGGCCACGTGCTCGCAGTTGTCGAGAACCAGCAACGCCGCGCCGGGCCCGATGCCGCGGGCGAGTGCCTCCTCGGCGTCGCGGCCGGGCACGTCGGCGACGCCGACGGCCGCAGCGACCTGCGCCGTCAGCGCAGCGGGGTCCGCCACCGGGACGAGGTCGGCCAGCCAGATGGTGCCGCCGAACCGCACGGCGACATCGTCGGCGACGGCCCGAGCCAACCGGGTCTTACCGGCGCCGCCAGTCCCGACGACGCTGACCAGTCGCGCAGCGAGCACTGCATCGGCGAGTTCCGCTCGCTCCCGGGCGCGTCCGACGAATGAACTCAGCGCGACGACGTGTGGCACGCCCCCGCGCCGCGCCGCCGCGTAGCGGACCAGGTCGCGGTGCCCGGGGATGTCGAGCTTGCGCCGCAGCGACGCGACGTGAGTCTCGACCGTCCGGATCGACACCACGAGCCGTGCCGCGATCTCGGCGTGCGTGAGGTGTTCGCCGAGCAGCATCAGCACCTCTGCCTCTCGCGCCGACACCGCGCCCGTCATTCGCCCAGTGTCCCCGAGCAGTCCCCTGAGTCCCGAATCCGGGGTTACTACGGATGCGGGCAATCAACCCGGCCGCAGAGACTTTCCTCGACGCCGGACGGGCCGGCCGACGAAAGGACAACGTCATGGGATCAGCAACAGTGCAGTCCGGCCTATGGGGCCGCCACGTACGCACCTGGTCGACCGAGATCGAACCGCGGATGGCGCCGTTGTACGAGGCGACCCTCGACGCACTGCAACCGCTCGCGCGACTGCACCTGCTCGACGCGGGCTGCGGGGCAGGGCTGGCCCTGCGAAAGGCAGCCGACCGCGGTGCTGTCGTGACCGGCCTGGACGCGACGTCCGAGCTACTGGACGTCGCGCGCGAGCGGGTACCCGACGCGGATCTGCGCACCGGCGACATCGACGACCTGCCCTACCCGGACGAGTCGTTCGACGTCGTCACAGCGTTCAACTCAATCC
Organism: Actinomycetota bacterium; assembly: GCA_030853345.1. Taxonomy (GTDB): domain Bacteria; phylum Actinomycetota; class Actinomycetes; order Mycobacteriales; family Jatrophihabitantaceae; genus QHCC01. Next base: position 28,738 of record JALYVG010000042.1, read on the forward strand.
AGTACGCGCCCGACCCGGCCGCGGCGGTCTCCGAGCTGGCGCGGGTGTGCCGCCGCGGGGGCCGGGTGGCCATCGGCATCTGGGGTGACCCAGCGCGGTGCGAGACCGAGGGACTGTTCGCGCGGCTGCGGACGCTCGCTCCCCCGCCCCCCGGCACGCCCGCGCCGCTCGCCTGCAGCGACGCCGGTGCCGTCGAGGGTCTGCTCGAGAAGGCCGGCTTGGACGTCGTGGGCGGCGCGGAAGCGATGTGCGCCTTCACGTTCCGTGATCTTGAGCACGCGTGGACGGCCCACACCTCGGCCGGACCGTTGCAGAAGGTCATCGACATTGCGGGCGCGGACGCGGTGCGCACGGTGATGGACAGCGTGCTCGAGGCCGACCGCAAGCCCGGTGGCGACCTGCGTCAAGACAACGTGTTCCGCTACGTCATTGCCACAAAGGACTGAGGCCGCGCGCGGCGGCGGCATCGTGTGCGCCAATCGGCGATCACGCGCGCTGAGGTTTAGCTGACGGTTGCGCCGACGAGTTGACCGATGCCGAAGGTAACCAGCATTGCAATGGCGCCGCCGAGCACGACGCGGGCGACGGCACGGTTGCGGGGAGCTCCTCCGATTCGGGCGCTGAGGTTCCCGGTCAGGGCAAGGGCGAACAGCACCACCGCGAACGTGATCGGAATGCGCAGGGCGACCGGTGGAAGCAGGATGGCCAGCACAGGTAGCAGCGCGCCGACACTGAACGATATGGCGGAGGCGATCGCAGCGTGCCAGGGGTTGGTCAGCTCGGCCGGGTTGATGCCCAGTTCTGCGTGAGCGTGGGCGGCGAAGGCGTCGTGGGCGGTGAGCTCCTCGGCGACCAGCTGGGCTGTCGCAGGGGCGAGTCCCTGTGCCCGGTAGATCGCGGCAAGCTCGGCAAGTTCACGTTCTGGTTCTTCGGCGAGTTCGATCCGTTCCTTCTCGAGCAGAGCGCGTTCGGTGTCGCGCTGGCTGCTGACAGAGACGTATTCACCCAGCGCCATCGCGACCGCGCCAGCGGCCAGTCCCGCGATACCAGCTGTGAGGATCGGTGACCGCGCGGTCGTCGCTGCCGCCACCCCGACGACAAGGCCGGCGGTGGAGACGATTCCGTCGTTCGCGCCGAGCACGCCCGCCCGCAGCCAATTCAAGCGTGACGCCAGCCCACCGCCATGCGGCTCGTCGGCGTGCCCCTCGACCTCTGCCGGGCCCGTAGCCCCACAAAGCACTGGAGGATCGCCTGCCTGTGTCATGCGTCCGAAGTTACAGAGCCTCGGCTTGTCGCGGCAGGGCCGAAAGACTCCCCGGGCCGTCGATGTGGGTCTTTCGCCTCTGGTCGCTTGCCTGTCGCGGTCGATTTGATGGGAGGGGCGGGCGAATGTCTGGCCGCGGAAAGGCAAACGAGATGAGCACTGTTCGAGGGTCTGTGGTACCGCCTCCGGTCGGTCCAATTCGCAATCAGGCTCCGCAGGACTTGTGGGTCGTGCGATTCGGCCGTACCGAACGGTTCGCGCACTGGTGGACGGTCACGATGTTGGCGGCCGCGCTGGTCACCGGTCGGGCGATGGGTGATGACGGCGGGTCCGGTGCCATGTTGTGGATGCACGTCGTTTCCGTTGCCCTGCTTGGGGTCGGGTTGGTTACCGCGTTCGTGGTTGGCGATCGCCGGGCGCTGATCGGTTCGGCGCGCCGGCTTTTCCGTTTCGATCGACGCGACGCCGAATGGGTAAACGCTCGGTTGCGGCATCCCCTGCATCGCGGAGCCGAGAGGCGTTGGGGAATGTTCAACACCGGCCAGAAGCTCCTTGCTTGGGCGTTGGGTTGCTCCGTCGTGGCACTCGTCGTAACGGGCATTCAATCGTGGAACGCCGGGGGCGAGGGTGGCGGAGCACACGGTACGGCGGTCACCGTGACGTTGGTCCTGTTGAGCGCCCATGTCTTCATGGCGGTAGTGAATCCGTCGACCAGGCCTGCGCTGGCCGGAATGGTGTTCGGCCGGGTTCGACGATCGTGGGCGGCACAGCACCACCAGGAGTGGCTCGACGAGGTTGACGAGTAGAGCAGCTCGCGCGTGCTCACCCTGAGCGCCTTTGGCCGCGCCCCGTCTGTCGCTTACCAGTGCACATGACGACTGCGTGACAGCCCCGTTATGGGCGTATCAATGGGCCACAACTGCCGCCATGCTGTCCTGAGGCCCGACCGGTCTGGAAGAACCGCGCCGAGCCTGCACTACTGTGCCCCGCCTCATTCCTCCCGAGGCGGGGCACACGTGCGTTCGGCGCCCCGATCCAGCTGGCGACGTGGCGCGTTCTCACGCTGTTTGGTCACGGCCTGAAAACAAGGCGGTCAACTGAAACAAATTCGCAGCCCGCGTAGTTGAGCCGGATGCACTCAACATGACGAGAAGGCTGGGACATGACTGAATTGCTCACTTTGCCGATGCTTCCCCTGGACGATGTGGTCGTCCTGCCGGGCATGGTTGTTCCGATGGAACTGGGCGACGGCGAGATCCGCGCCGCCGTCGAAGCCGCCCAGGCGGCAGAACCCGCAGACAACACCCCAGCGCGGGTGCTGCTGGTCCCCCGCCTCGACGGAAGGTACGCCTCCGTCGGCACGGTGGGCGTGATCGAGCAGGTCGGCAGGATGCGCGGCGGCGAGCACGCAGCCGTGGTCCGAGGAACCGCTCGCGCCAAGATCGGCAGCGCGGCCACCGGGCCGGGCGCCGCGCTGTGGGTCGAGGCCGAGGCGCAGGACGAAGACTCGAGCGGCGAGCAGGTTGCCGAGTTCGCGCGCGAATACAAATCGCTGGCCACGACGATCCTGCAGCAGCGCGGCGCGTGGCAGGTGATCGACTCAGTCCAGGCCATTGCCGACCCGACGGCGCTCTCCGACCTGGCCGGGTACGCGCCGTATCTGACGAATGACCAGAAGCTGTGGCTGCTCGAGACCGTCGACGTCTCGGCCCGGCTGGAGAAGCTTGCCTCGTGGAGCCGGCAACACCTCGCCGAACTCGACGTGGCCGAGACGATTCGCAAGGACGTCCAAGAGGGCATGGACAAGCAGCAGCGCGAATTCCTGCTGCGCCAGCAGTTGGGCGCCATCCGCAAGGAGCTGTCCGAGCTAAGCGGTAAGGCCGCGAGCGAGGAGCAGGATTACCGTGCCCGGGTCGAGGCCGCTGACCTGCCGGACAAGGTGGCCGAGGCCGCGCTGGCCGAGGTGGACAAGCTGGAACGCACCTCGGAGCAGTCCCCTGAGGTCGGCTGGATCCGGACCTGGCTGGACACCGTCCTCGACATGCCATGGAACGAGCGCACCGACGATGCATATGACATCGCCGCGGCGCGGGCGATCCTCGACGCCGACCACGCCGGGCTCGATGACGTGAAGGAACGCGTCGTCGAATACCTCGCGGTGCGCCGCCGCAGGACCGACCGGGGCCTCGGGGTGGTCGGCGGACGGCGCAGCGGTGCTGTGCTGGCCCTGGTCGGTCCGCCCGGCGTGGGCAAGACGTCCCTCGGCGAGTCCGTCGCCCGTGCGATGGGACGCACGTTCGTCCGGGTCGCGTTGGGCGGGGTCCGTGACGAGGCCGAAATCCGCGGGCACCGGCGTACCTACGTCGGTGCGATGCCGGGCCGCATCGTCCGGGCGATCAAGGAGTCCGGCTCGATGAACCCGGTCGTGCTGCTCGACGAGGTCGACAAGGTGGGCTCGGACTACCGGGGCGACCCGACGGCGGCGTTGCTCGAGGTCCTCGACCCCGCGCAGAACCACACCTTCCGAGACCACTACCTGGAAGTGGAGCTCGACCTGTCCGACGTGCTGTTCCTGGCGACGGCGAACGTGCTGGAGTCGATTCCCGCACCGCTGCTCGACCGGATGGAGCTGGTCCGGCTGGACGGTTACACCGAGGACGAAAAGGTGTTGATCGCGCGTGACCACCTGTTGCCGCGTCAGCTGTCCCACGCCGGCCTGACCGACGCGGAAGTCGACATCACCGAGGACGCCCTGCGCAATCTGGCCGCGGAGTACAGCCGCGAAGCCGGGGTGCGTGACCTCGAGCGCCTGATCGCCCGGGTGCTACGCAAGATCGCAGCCAAGGCGGCACTGGGCGACGAGGCCGGCGGCATCGTCATGGTCACACCAGGAGATCTACGCCACTATCTGGGTCGAGCGCGACACACGCCGGAGTCGGCCGAGCGCACGGCGGTGCGAGGCGTCGCAACGGGTCTGGCGGTGACCGGAGCCGGCGGTGACGTCCTGTTCGTCGAGGCGGCACTGGCCGAGGCGGCGACCGGATCGACCGATGTCACGCTGACCGGCCAGCTCGGTGACGTGATGAAGGAATCCGCCCGGATCGCACTGTCCTACCTGCGCTCGCAGGGGACCGTGCTGGGGCTGCCGGTGTCAGATCTGGCCGGCCGCGGGGTGCACATCCACGTCCCGGCCGGAGCGGTACCCAAGGATGGCCCCAGCGCCGGCGTGACGATGATCACGGCGCTGGCTTCGCTGCTGTCGGGGCGCCCGGTCCGATCCGACGTCGCAATGACCGGTGAGGTCTCGCTCACGGGCCGGGTTCTGCCGATCGGCGGGGTGAAGCAGAAGTTGCTCGCCGCACACCGGGCTGGCATCACCACCGTGCTGATCCCGAGCCGCAATGAGCCCGACCTCGATGACGTCCCGGCCGCGGTGCTCGCGGCGCTGACGGTGCATACGGTGAGCGACGTGCGTGAGGTGCTCGAACTAGCCCTGGAGCCCGCCGCGGTGTCCTCCACGGTCGCTGCCTGAGGCGGCACGCCGCCCGAGCCGCCGGTGCGATATTCGTCCTCGCGCCGGCGGTGTTATTTGTGCCTGAGTTGTGAGCCACGTCGATAACGATCGAATGCCGTATGGCGTCGCCGATAATGCACGCGGGATGCCTTGAATAGGCGTCGCGAAATGACGTCTTGGCCATAGACCGGGTAATTCAGAGGCTGAGCTCAGAGCCGGGACGCGGAGACCCGGTAGATATCGGCGGCGATTGCAGTGCTGGCAGTCCCGGAGGAGAGGTGTTACCGCCCGGCGTGGCCCGATCTGGTGGGAGAGGACCCATCTGACTGCAGCAGCGGCTGCGGCTAGCCGTACTCGGGCTGGCTGAGGTCCCAACCTCTGCCCATGTTACCAGCGATGCGGTGACCGCTCGCTTACCACCGCAGCCCCGGCCAATGTGGCCGGGGCTGCGGGGTGGGCGGTGGAACCTAGACGGGCCGGACGTTCTCGGCCTGCGGGCCCTTCTGGCCCTGCGTGGTGTCGAACTCGACCCGCTGGTTGTCGTCGAGGCTCTTGTAGCCGTCGCCGCCGATCGCGGAGAAGTGGACGAAGACGTCGTCGCCGCCGCCATCGGGAGCGATGAAGCCGAAGCCCTTTTCGCTGTTGAACCACTTCACGGTGCCTTGCGTCATGCTGTGTCTCCTTGGTGAGGCAATCAAGGCGCCACAGGACGTGGGCCTCGGGTCGGTGCGGAAGTGCCTGTCTCACGTCATTGTCGAGAAAGACTAAATTCGCGCTGCAAGATCCTGCGCGTCATGACGTGGAGGAAAATTTGCTGGCAACCAGCTAAATCATAACATGCCAGCCGACTTGTGAATTTCGCCGCCAAACGGGGATGCTAGCAATATCCGGCGATCGCACTCGCGTAGGTCGGCAGACCTGAGGGGAACGAGTGAGCATTACAGCAGTGCTGAACCGGGGCAGCGATTTCGCCGGACTCTGTCGTCAGATCCGCGAAGCGAACCTGCTTGATCGCCGGCGCGGGAACTATGCGGCACGCATCCTCATCACTCTCGCCCTGTTCGCCGCCGGTTGGTGGGCCTTCGTCGCCGTCGGCGACTCCTGGTACCAGACCATCGTGGCCGCGGTCATGGGCATCCTGTTCACCCAGGTGGCCTTTCTGGGTCACGACGGCGGCCATCAGCAGGTGTTCCGGTCAAAGCGCGCCAACGACGCGGTCGGCATCGTGGCCGGTGACCTGCTCGTCGGCCTGAGCTACGGCTGGTGGGTCGACAAACACAACCGGCACCACGCGAAGCCGAACTTCGAAGGGCACGACCCCGATATCGGTGACGGTGTACTGGCCTTCACGACCGACCAGGTCGCGGCGCGCACCGGAGCCTTCGGCCGGTTCATGGCCCGGCACCAGGCCTGGCTGTTCTTCCCGCTGCTCACGTTCGAGGGCCTCAACCTGCATGTCGCGAGCGTCACTGCCCTGATTAAGGAACGCACCCGGCGCTATCGCCGCACCGAGCTGGCCCTGTTCGCCGTGCATAACGTGGCCTACTTCGGGGGCGTACTGCTCGTCCTCTCGCCGGTCAAGGCACTCGTCTTCGTGGCCGTCCACCAAGGCGTCTGGGGCCTCTACATGGGATGCTCGTTCGCCCCGAACCACAAGGGCATGCCGACCTTCCCCGCCAAGAGCGACATCGATTTCCTGCGGCGGCAGGTTCTCAGCTCGCGCAACGTGCGTGGCGGTTGGTTCACCGACGTACTGCTCGGCGGGCTGAACTACCAGGTCGAGCATCACCTGTTCCCCAACATGCCAAGGCCCAGTCTGCGTAAGGCCCAACTGCTGGTCCGGGCCTACTGCCAGGAACACCAGATCCTCTATACCGAGACGAGCTTGTTCGGCTCGTATGCAGCTGCGTTGCGTCACTTGCACGCTCTCGGGGCACCGCTGCGCGCGCCTCAATCGGCGGCGTAGGCGCTGTCCGCAGCCTGCTTCGGGGGTCAGCCGGACGGGTGGTGGACAACGGCGGCGCACAACGGGACTACTGTTGAGTACATGCCAATGGACCTCGAACAGCAGATACTAAAGGTCCTTCGGGGCATGAGCGCCGACACCCGGCCGCCGACATTCGGTGATCTGGCCCGACGCTTCGGCGTGACCGCCGACCTCGTTGCGCACAGCGCCCGGCTGATGGTCGAAAAGGGCGTGGCCAAGCCGTCGATGGTCGAGATCCACGGTGTGCAGAAGATGCACGGTCTGCTGCCGCAGCCGCCCGCTCCTGAGCCCGCGCCCGAACCGACCCCAGCCGCAGTCGAGAGCTAGCACCGGCGAATCGGTCAAGCATGCAGATCGGCCCGCCGTCCGGCTTCGATGCGGCGATGGGGTTCAGCTATCTCGAAGGCACGGCTGACCGGGTGGTCCTCACATGGGAGGTCGGCGAGGCGAACCTGCAACCCAATGCAATCGTGCATGGCGGCACCTACTGCGGCGCCGTGGAGAGCGCGGCCAGCTGGGGTGCGGCGCTCTGGCTGGGCGGGCGGGGCACCGTCGTGGGCGTGTCGAACCAGACCGACTTCCTCAGGGCCGCCGGGGCGGGACGAATGACCGCGACGGCCACCCCCATTCACCGCGGCCGCAGCCAGCAGCTCTGGCTCGTCGAGGTCCTCGACGACGCGCAGCGGGTCGTCGCGCGCGGGCAGGTCCGGTTGCAGAACCTCACCGCGCAGTAGGGTCGAGCGACACCGCAGGAAAGGGAAACCGTCGATGTCGCAAGGTGGAGAAGCGCAGAGCGTTGAGCTGGGCCTGCCCGGCGGTGCCGAGCTGGAGCTGCCCGTGGCCCGAGCCACCGAAGGTGCGAGCGGCGCAGACATCAGCACGCTGTTGGCCAGCACCGGGCTGGTGACCTACGACCCGGGGTTCGGCAACACCGCGTCGTGCACGTCGGCGATCACATATATCGACGGTGATGCCGGCATCCTGCGCTACCGCGGCTATCCGATCGACGAACTGGCTACCGGGTCGAGTTTCCTCGAGGTCAGCTACCTGCTGATCTATGGCGAACTGCCCACCGCCGACCAGCTGGCCCAGTTCGATGGCAAGATCCGTCGGCACACCCTGTTGCACGAGGACCTCAAGCGCTTCTTCGAAGGGTTCCCCCGTGACGCCCACCCGATGCCAGTGCTGTCGTCGGCGGTGTCCGCGCTGTCGACGTTCTACCAGGACTCCCTCGACCCGTTCGACCAGGAACAGGTCGAGCTGTCTACCCTCCGGCTGCTGGCCAAGCTGCCGACGATCGCGGCGTACGCGTACAAGAAGTCGATAGGTCAGCCGTTTCTCTACCCCGACAATGCGCTCGGTGGGGTGGAGAACTTCCTGCGCATGACGTTTGGCCTCCCGGCCGAGCCCTACCAGCCGGACCCATTGATCGTCAGCGCTCTGGACCTGTTGTTCATCCTGCACGCCGACCACGAGCAGAACTGCTCCACGTCGACGGTGCGCCTTGTCGGCTCGTCGCAGGCCAACCTGTTCGCGTCGGTGTCCGCGGGTATCAACGCGCTCTTCGGACCGCTGCACGGTGGCGCCAACCAGTCGGTGCTCGAGATGCTCGGTTCGATCCGCGCCGACGGCGGCGACGTATCGTCCTTCGTCGAGCGGGTGAAGAAGAAGGAAGCCGGCGTCAAGCTGATGGGCTTCGGGCACCGGGTGTACAAGAACTACGACCCGCGGGCGACCATTATCAAGTCCAAAGCCGATGAACTGCTCTCGGCCCTGGGCAAGCGCGACGAACTGCTCGACATCGCCGTCGAACTCGAGGGCGTCGCGCTGTCCGACGACTACTTCATCGAGCGCAAGCTCTACCCGAACGTCGACTTCTACACCGGCCTGCTGTATCGGGCGATGGGGTTTCCCACCAAGATGTTCACCGTGCTGTTCGCGATCGGCCGGCTACCGGGGTGGATCGCCCAGTGGCACGAGATGATCAACGACCCGCAGACCAAGATAGGCCGCCCGCGCCAGCTCTACACCGGGCCGACCCAGCGTCCGTTCGTCCCCATGGACCAGCGCTGAGGCGTGCTCGCCCACCCACCGTCCGCCGCAGCCGGACCCTAGTTTCGGTGACCAACTCGCGTCTGGAGCCCTTGGGACGGTGATCAACTCGCGTTGAGTGCGCGATTTCTGCCGCAATCGCACACCTAACGCGAGTTGATCTCCAGAGGACCGGGATGGATCCGGTCCGGCACTGCGCTACGTGCGCCGAGTGGTCACTTGTGCGTCCAGTGGTCATCTATAGGTGTCCATTCGACGCGCAGCTGACCACTCGGCGGTGGCGGTGCATGGCTCAGGCTGCCGCCGCCCGGAACGACTGTTGACGACCTGTTGACGACCTAGGGACGACCTGCGGACGACCAGCGACCCGCCGCCTGACCTGCGCAGGGCGCAGCCGAGCGCCGCACGGGCGGCAATCCGCTTCGCCACTAAGCTCTCGGGCATGGGGCTGCTGCGGGTCGTGGTCGCCGAGGACTCGCTGCTGATGCGCGAAGGCATCAGCCAGGTGATCGATCGGCAGCCTGACCTGGACGTCGTCGCCGCCTGCGTCGACCTGCCCAGCCTGCGCCAGGTGATCGCCGCCGACCCGCCGGACGTCATCGTGACCGACGTGCGGATGCCGCCGTCGTTCACCGACGAAGGCATCCGGATCGCCGTCGAGTTGCGTGACAGCCGGCCCGGAATCGGCGTGGTGGTGCTGTCCCAGTACGCCGAGCCGTCCTACGCCAACGAGCTGCTCGGGGGCGGCAGCGCCGGCCGGGCCTACCTGCTCAAGGAGCGGGTGAGCGAGGCAAACCAGCTCGCCGATGCGATCCGCACCGTGTCGCGCGGCGGCTCGGTGATCGACCCGACCGTGGTCGACATGCTCGTCGCGGCCTCCACGCGGGCGCCCTCGTCGCCGCTGGCCGCGCTGTCGCCCAGGGAGCTGCAGGTGCTCGACCAGGTCGCCCAGGGCAAGAGCAATGCCGGTGTGGCGGCCGCGCTGTTCTTGAGCGAGCGGGCCGTGGAGAAGCACATCAACACGCTGTTCGCCAAGCTTGGCCTCGGCGCGGCCCCCGACGTGAACCGCCGCGTTGCGGCGGTGCTGCTTCAGCTGTCTGAGCGGAATGCGGCAAAGGGTGGCTAGCACCCTTGTTGCCGACGCTGACCTGACGAAGACTTGACCTGTGACCATCGCGGTCGATAACGCCAGTAGCGCGCCGCCCGTCCCGGTCGGCGTGTTGATCGTCGACGACCAGCCGCCGTTCCGGGCTGTTGCGCGCACCCTGGTGACGCTGCTCAAGGGCTGGCACGTCGTCGGCGAGGTCGCCACCGGCGAGGACGCGGTGCTCGCCGTCGCCACCACCTCGCCGGGCGTCGTGCTGATGGACATAAACCTGCCCGGGATCAGCGGTATCGAGGCCACTCGCCAGATCACGTCAGCCTTCCCGTCCGTCCTGGTCGTGCTGCTTTCGACGTATCAGGCCGACGACCTGCCGGCCGACGCGCTGTCGTGCGGCGCCGCTGCCTACGTCCGCAAGGAGGACCTCACGCCGAAGGTGCTGCGCGAGGTCCTGCTCGCCGCCTGAGCGCGCTCAGTCACGTAGCGCGAGATTGGCGGCGTGCCAGCCACCCATCCCGTGCACACCGCCGCCCGGTGGGGTGCTCGACGAGCAGATGTAAAGGCCGCGAACCGGAGTGGCCCACGGCCGGGGCGAGAGCACCGGACGGGCCAGGAACTGGCGCAGGTCGGCCGACCCGCCACCGAGGTCGCCGCCGATCAGGTTCGCGTCGAATCTTTCCAGCGCGGCCGGCCCGAGCACGTGCCGCGCCAGGACCCGGTCGCGGAAACCCGGCGCGAATCGCTCGATCTGGCTCTCGACGATCGCGGTCATATCGCGGGTCGAGCCGTTCGGGACGTGGCAGTAAGCCCAGAAGGTGTGCTGGCCCGACGGGGCCCGGCTCGGATCCGCGACAGTCGGCTGCACGCACAGGACGTAGGGCCGCGTCGGGTGCCGGCCGGCGGCCACGTCACGTTCGGAGGCCACGATCTCGGCCAGCGTCCCGCCGACGTGCACGGTGCCGGCCCGCCCAACGCGCGGATCGCGCCACGGGACCGGTCCGGCCAAGGCCCAGTCCAGCTTGAATACCCCCGGCCCGTATCGGTACCTGCCCAGCTGTCGCCGGTAACCGGGCGGCAGCCGGTGACCGGCG
>JALYVG010000052.1 GCA_030853345.1 Actinomycetota bacterium
CTCGCCACCCGCGCGGCGACAGTCTGGCTACTCTCTCGTGCGCCCGCGGAGTCGAACAGGTCGGCGTGTGGGACCGGATCGACGTGCACTCGCACGTCGATGCGGTCGAGCAGCGGGCCGGACAGCCGTTGCTGATACCTACGCCGCGATTGTGGCGGGCAGACGCATTCGCGTGAACGGCTCCCGCACGGGCACGGGTTGGCGGCGAGCACCAGCATGAAGTGCGCCGGGTAGCTCACCGCACCACCGCCGCGGTGCAAGATCACGAAACCGCTCTCGAGAGGCTGACGCAACGCGTCGAGCGCCCGAGGCGAGAACTCGGGCGCCTCGTCGAGGAACAACACGCCGTGGTGCGCCAAGCTGATGGCGCCGGGCCGGGCCAGGTGCGATCCGCCGCCCACCAACGACGCCACCGAGGCCGTGTGATGCGGCGCCTGCATCGGCGCCCTGCGGACCAGCCGAGCCTTCTTCCCCAGATGTCCGGCGACCGAATGCACCGCGGTCACCTCGAGCGCGGCGGCATCGTCGAGCGCGGGCAGCAGACCGGGAAGCCGCTCGGCGAGCATGGTCTTGCCCGCCCCAGGGGCACCGACCAGGTAGAGGTGGTGCCCGCCGGCCGCCGCCACCTCCAACGCCCGCTTGGCCGCAGCCTGCCCGGCGACGTCAGCCAGGTCGACACCGCCAATGCCGTCGTCCGGATCGTCGTCGGGTCCGGCCGTCGGTGGCGCCTGCCCTTCGCCGCGCAGCCAGTCGATCACCTCGCGCAGGTCGTGCGCCGCCCGGACGTCCATGCCCTGCACCAGCGCGGCCTCAGCCGCATTGGCTTGCGCGACGACGACCCGCCGCACCCCGGCCTGCTGTGCTGTGACGACTGACGGCAGCACACCGCGCACCGGCCGCAGCCGGCCGTCGAGACCGAGTTCGGCAATCCACACCGCGTCTGCGACCGCGCCGGCGGGGATCTCGTCGGCCGAAGCCAGGACCGCGAGCGCGACGGCCAGGTCGAAGCGTGAGCCGACCTTGCGGACGTCGGCCGGGAAGAGGGCGACCGTGATCTTGCGATTCGGCCAGCCCACGCCCGAGTTCAGCACCGCCGCACGAATACGGTCCCGCGACTCGACGACCGAGACGTCGGCCAGCCCGGTGAACGACATGCCCGGAAGCCCGGCCGAGATATCGGACTCGATCTCGACCAGGTGACCGCTGACGCCGTTCAGCGTGACCCCGAGCGTGCGGGCGAGCACTAGAGCACAGCCTGGAGATGGCGCACTACCGGCCCGCCCGGTCCGACCCGCAGCACCGACACGACGTCGAAACGCAGCTGCGACCAGTACGGGATGTCACGGTGCTCGGCCAGCCACCGCAACGCGAGCTTGCGCAACCGGTTGGCCTTGGCCGAGTTCACCGCCTCGGCCGGATCACCGAAGGCCGTCGACGAGCGGGTCTTCACCTCGACGAAGATGAGCACCTCGCCGTCGCGCGCCACGATGTCGAGCTCGCCGTCCGCACAGCGCCAGTTGCGCTCGACGATCCTCAGCCCCGCATCGGACAGGTAGGTGGCAGCCAGGTCTTCACCGAAGTGCCCGACCGCGTCTTTGGCTCGCATCCCGCCACGCTGGCGCACGACGTGCGGCCGCGCAGCGCGGCGAGGCCGGCTGTGGACGACCCACCGGCTTGTGGATAGCGAGCTTGACAACTCCGTCACGGCAGACCGGACCTGTCAGCGCCGGAAGCGGGGTGCGTTCATCGGCGAGAAGCCCCGTTCGAGCGCCACAGGCTGCGGCGTCGACGACGCCGTCAGGTGCCGAAGTCGGCCTTGCCGCCGGGCAATTCGAGGTCGGGCTTGTCCAGCTCCTCGATGTTGACGTCCTTGAACGTCACCACCCGCACCGTCTTGACGAAGCGGGCCGGGCGGTACATGTCCCAGACCCAGGCGTCGCGCATCGTCAGCTCGAAGTACACCTCGCCGTCGGCGTTGCGCGGCTCTAGTTTGACATCGTTGGTCAGGTAGAACCTGCGCTCGGTCTCCACCACATAACTGAACTGGGCCGCGACGTCCTTGTACTCGCGATAGAGCTGCAGCTCCATCTCGGTCTCGTAGTTCTCGAGATCTTCCGAACTCACGCGACCTCCTTCGTCGGCCGCGCTGGGGCTGCACCCAATGGTCGGCTGGCAGGCTCGCTCACGCCATCTCCAAGCTCATCATCGCGCGGTCGTCGGCATCCATGACGTCATTGTCGCTCACCACGACTCCCCCGCGCATCGCGCGCCGGACGTTGATGTAGCGGCGCCGGTGCTCGGGGCACGGCCCCAGCCGGGTCAGCGCCTCGGCGTGCCCGGGCGTCACGTAGCCCTTGTGCTGGGCGAAGTCGTAGTCCGGCCAGTGTTCGTGCAGGCCGGTCATGATGGCGTCGCGGGTGACCTTGGCCAGGATGGAGGCTGCCGCGATGCATGCCACGGTTGCATCGCCCTTCCACACCGCAGTGGCCGGCACCCCGACCCCCTTCACCGGGAAACCGTCGGTCAGCGCGTACCGGGCCTCGGGCTGCAGGGTGCCCAGGGCACGGCGCATGCCGGCCAGGTTGGCCACGTGCAGCCCGTAGGCGTCGATCTCGCGGGCCGGGACGATCACGACGGAGTAGGCGACGGCGCGCCGCACGATCTGCCCATAGAGCTGCTCGCGGACCGCTGCGGTCAACACCTTGGAGTCGTCCAGGCCGTCGATGCGCCCGCGCGGGCCGGGCGGCAGGATGCAGGCCGCGACCACCAGTGGACCCGCGCAGGCGCCGCGTCCGGCCTCGTCGGCACCGGCGACCAGGTCGAACCCGGCCCGGGCCAGCGCTGCCTCGTAGGCCGACAGGCCGACCTCGCGCCGCACGACCAGCCGCGGCGGCCGGAACGTCAGAGCACTGGGCACAGAACGCTTCGCCATGAGGTCGCCGACGTTACCCGCCTGCGAGCAGGGCACCAGGCAGCCGGTCGAGCAGGTCGGCCAGCTCAGGCGGTTCGACGATCTCGGCAGTGCCGCGCAGGTCCTCGGCGCTCCACCACCGGTAGCCGATCAACGTCTGCTTCTCCACGGCCGTGAGTGCCCGCGCGGCCACCTCGATCCCAGCCGGCACCCGCGCCAGGAAAAAGTAGTCGACCTGGTCGTAGGTCACACCGGCCCAGGTCCACAGCCGGCGGGTGACCAGGACGACGGGCGCGTCGGGCGCCAAGGACACCTCGACACCTGTCTCTTCAGTCGCCTCGCGGACCGCGGCCTCGCGCGGCGACTCGCCGGCCTCGATCCCGCCGCCCGGGGTGAGCCAGTGCGTCTGGCCGTCCTCGATGCGCTCCTGGATGAGCAGGACCCGCTCGTCGGGGTCGATCAGCACGACCCGGCCACCCACGCGGGAAACCGGTGCGCTCACGGCAGCCGGCGCCGGCGGCGGCGCAGCAGGTAGAGCGGCAGGACGAGCACTGTGCCTCCGACCAGCGGATTCTCGCCGGCCACGGCCAGCGCCGCGTTCTTGAACGTGGCCGGGGTGCCGAGGGTGCGCCAGCGTGAGGGCGGCCAGGCGATCACGACGGCCTTGCCTATCACCTCGTCGATCGCGACGGTGCTCGCCTTGGGGTCGCAGTTCGCGTCATCCGGGCCCTGCGCCGCGTCGGCGCCGCAGTGGAATCGTGAATCTGCCGAGTCGTCGCGGTGGTCGCCCATCACCCACAGGCGTCCCTGGGGCACGGTGACCGGCCCGAACGTGGCGCGCGAGTCCTCGCCGCGGTAATAGGTGTAGGGCTCGTCCAGTGTGCGCCACGGGCCGCTGGCGCCGTGCGTACTGATCATGATCCGGTCACGGCCGTTAAGCGACACACCCTTGATGGTCTCGCCGCCGACCGCGATGACGCGCTTGACGAGAACCAGTCCGTCGGGCGGCACGAAGCCGACGAGCTGTCCGAACCCGCGCAGGGCCTTCACGACCGGATTGCTGGGCGGTTTGGAGGCAGGCTCGTCCTCCCAGCCCGGCGGGGCGTGAAAGACGACGATGTCGCCGGCGTGGGGGTCGCGAAGGTCATAGATGGGCTTGTTGACCAGGATCCGGTCGCCCTGGCAGCCCTGGCAACCGTGCAGCGTCTGCTCCATCGACGGCGACGGGATGAAGAAGGGCTGGATCACGAAGGTCTTCACCAGCACGGCCACCAGGATCGCGATGGCGACCAGAACCGGCAGTTCCCACCACGGCGCCTTGCGGCGCATTCGCTTGCGCCTGCGCAGCCGGCCGGTGCGCGGCTCGGGACCGGGGACGGGGACACCGGCGGCGCCGGCGGGGGCGCCCTCGGGACCCGAGGCGATGCGCGGCAACACGACGGTCTCGTCGTTGGGCGGGTCGAGACTGGCCGTGTCGTGGTTGACCTGGCTGGCGTAGCTGGGCTCGGGTACCGACGGGTCGGGCGTGCGCTGCTTCGAGTGCCGCCCGCCGGACCGGCCGGGGGATGCAGCGGTAGACAAGCCGGGCGCTACCTCGTCATCCTCGTTAACCGCGCTGTCGATCGCGAAGGAATCGGCGAGGTCGCCGTTCTGCGCGGAGTCCGCCGACTCGAACTGGAGTCGGTCGGCGCTCTCGGTGTCGTCGCTCATGCACTCCTGTCGCGGCCAAGATCAGTGGGATGCAGTCTCGCGCTTCTCCTTGATCTTGGCCTTCTTGCCGCGCAGATCGCGCAGGTAGTACAGCTTGGCGCGTCGGACATCACCGCGGGTGACGACCTCGATCTTCTCGATGATCGGGGTGTGCACCGGGAAGGTGCGCTCGACGCCGACCCCGAAGCTGATCTTGCGGACCGTGAACGTCTCGCGCACGCCCGCGCCCTGACGTCGGATGACGGCGCCCTGGAACACCTGGACCCGCGAACGGGTGCCCTCGATGACCCGGACGTGCACCTTGAGGGTGTCGCCGGGCCGGAAGTCGGGTACGTCGGTGCGCAGCGACTCGGTGTCCAGCATGTCGAGGGTGTTCATCTCGGGCTTCGCTTCCTTGTGGTCGTGCGTGATGATGGTGCTCGGTCTGCTCAGGCAGTGCAGGCAGCGCGCAGCGCGGCCACCATGGGATTCCCGCAGACGCGTGCGGCGGGCAACCCCACGATGATGCCATATCAGGATGAGCGAACCGAAACCGCGCCCCGGTCAGAGCAGGTCGGGCCGAAGCTGGGCGGTGCGTTCCCGCGAGCGCTCCGCGCGCCAGCGGGCGATCTCGGCGTGGTTGCCCGACAGCAGCACAGGCGGGACGTTCAGCCCACGCCAGGACGCCGGCCGGGTGTAGGCGGGAGCTTCCAGCAGCCCGGCCGGGCCACGGCCGAAGGAGTCGTCCAGGGCGGACTGGTCGTTGCCCAGAACGCCGGGTAGGAGCCGCGAGAGAGCCTCGACCATCACCAGCACGGCGGCCTCTCCCCCGGCCAGCACGTAGTCGCCCAGGCTCACCTCGTCGACAGCCATCCGCTGCGCGGCGTAGTCGACGACACGCGCGTCAATCCCTTCGTAGCGCCCGCAGGCGAACAACAGCCACGGTTGCGCGGCCAGTTCGGCTGCGGCCGCCTGGGTGAACGGGCGACCGGTGGGCGTGGGGACGACCAGCCGCGGCTGCACGGCGGCCTCCGGGGGCGCAAGTTCGTCCAGCACCCGACCCCAGGGCTCGGCGCGCATCACCATTCCGGGCCCCCCGCCGTAGGGCGCGTCGTCGACCGTCCGGTGCACGTCGTCGGTCCAGCGGCGCAGATCGTGCACCCGCAGATCGACCTGGCCGCGCTCGATCGCCTTGCCGAGCAGGGACTGGCGCAGCGGCGCGAGGTAGTCGGGAAAAATCGTGATCACATCAAGGGTCAGCCGGGCGCTCACTGGTCGAACAGCCCGTCCGGCGGGTCGATGACGACCAGGCCGCGCGCGAGGTCGACCGTCGGCACGATGGCCCCGACGAACGGGACCAGCTGCTCGCGGCCGCCCACATCGAGCACGAGATATTCGGCGCCGGCCAGGTTCAGCACGTCGCGCACCGGGCCGAATTGGGTGCCGTCGGCCGTGCGGGCCACCAGGCCGACCAGGTCGGAGGCGTAGAACTCGTCCGGATCCTCGATGGGCGGGCGGGCCGAAGCCACGACCATGAGCCGGATGCCGTGCAGTGCCGCGGCGGTAGTGCGGTCCTCGACCCCGGTGAAGTGGATGACCAGCTTGCTCCCGCCGAAGTTGGCGGACTCGACGGTCAGCGGTCCGGCCGCGGCGGGTTCAGTGCGCAACGTCGAACCCGCCGCGAACCGCTCGGCCGGGTCGTCGGTCCACGGCTCGACGAACACGTCGCCGCGCACGCCGCGGGGCGGACCGATCCGGCCGACCGCCACGAACTCGGCGTCCGGGTGAGCGGACACGGCAGACCTAGCGCCGATCGACGTCGACCACGTCGACGCGGATGCCCTTGCCGCCGACGCCGTTGACCACCTGGCGCAACGCCTTGGCGGTGCGCCCGTTGCGGCCGATGACGCGCCCGAGATCCTCTGGGTGCACCCTGACCTCGAGGCGCTTGCCACGACGGTTGTCGACCATGTCGACCTGGACGTCGTCGGGATGATCGACGATGCCCCGGATCAGATGCTCGAGGGCTTCCTCGAGCACGTCAGCTCTCCGCCGGCTCGTCCGCTGCTGCCGGTGCGGCAGCCTCGGCCTTGGGCTCGTCCGCCTTGGGCTCGTCCGCCTTGGGCTCGTCGGCTGCCTTGGCCCTGGGCTCCTTCGCCTTCGGCTCGTCGGCCTTGGCCACGCCGGCGGCCGGCTCGTCAGCCTTCGGCTCGGCGGCTGCCTTGGGGGCCTTCGCGGCCCGCTTGCGCGGCGTGGTGGCTTCGGTCTCCGGCTCGCCGGTGGCGTCAGCCAGCGCGGCATTGAACAGGTCCAGCTTGTTCGTCTTGGGCTCGGCCATCCTCATGGGCGGCGGCGCGGGCTCACCCTTGAACTTCTGCCAGTCGCCGGTGACCTTGAGGATGGCGGCGACCGCCTCGGTCGGCTGGGCGCCAACGCCGAGCCAGTACGCGGCCCGCTCGCCGTCGACGCGGATAACGGACGGATCGTTCTTGGGGTGGTACTCGCCGATGGTCTCGATGCTGCGGCCGTCACGTTTGGTGCGCGCGTCGGCGACCACGATTCGGTAGTGCGGCTCGCGCATCTTTCCCCGACGCATGAGCTTGATCTTTGTTGCCACGGATTCGGTGCTCCAGACATTGTCAAAGGTTGGCCGCGCCGAATCCGGGTGGGGTTCTCGGGACGGGCGTCCGGGTGGACTGGCCGGATGCGGGTAGAGGGGCCGCGATCCAGCCGGTACTCAACGGGCCATTCTGCCAGACGCGACCCCGCGGACGTACCAGGGCGGTGTCCTACGCTGCGATCATGGACCCGAACGGCAGCACCGGCGCGGCGCTCACCTTCCCGACCGGCTTTGTGTGGGGCGCGGCCACGGCGGCGTATCAGATCGAAGGAGCGGTGCAGGAGGACGGTCGCGGGACGTCGATCTGGGACACCTTCTGCGACACCCCGGGACGCATCCTCAACGGCGACACCGGCGATGTGGCCTGCGATCATTACCACCGCAGCGCCGAAGACATCGCGATCATGGCCGGGCTCGGGCTGAACGGGTACCGCTTCTCGGTCGCCTGGCCCCGGATCGTGCCCACCGGTTCCGGTGCGGTGAACCAAGCCGGGCTGGACTTCTACTCCCGGCTCGTCGATGGCCTGCTCGAGGCCGGCATCAGCCCGCTGCTCACCCTGTATCACTGGGATCTGCCCCAACCCCTGCAGGACGCCGGAGGCTGGGCGAATCGAGACACCGCCTCGCGGTTCGCCGAGTACGCCGGAGTCGTCGGCCAGTCCCTCGGGGATCGGGTGCCGACATTCACCACGTTGAACGAGCCATGGTGCAGTGCCTACCTCGGCTACAGCGCGGGCGTTCACGCGCCAGGTCTCAGCGACAACGCGACATCGCTCGCGGCGGCGCACCACCTCAACCTGGCGCACGGCCTCGCCGTCGCTGCCCTGCGCGATGCGCTGCCCTCGACCGGGCAGGTCTCGCTCACCCTGAATCTGCAACAGGTACGCCCCGCCTCGGACACCGACGCCGACCGGGACGCCGCGCGCCACGTCGATGCGCTGTCCAACCTGATCTTCCTCGAGCCCGTCCTGCGGGGCCGCTACCCCCACGATCTGCTGGCCGACCTCGCGCACCTGACCGACTGGGCCTTCATCCAGGACGGTGACCTGGACGCGATCGCCGCTCCGATCGACGTCCTCGGGATCAACTACTACTTCCCCACGCTTGTCGCGGCGGCGACGGCGCAACTGCGTGAGCGGAGCACTGCCAGCGCAGACGATCCACACGGCATGGCCGCCCCGGCACCGATCCCCGGCACCGATTTGGCCTTCGCCGTGCCGCAGGACGGGCCGTACACGGCGATGGGCTGGCGAATCGAGCCGGCCAGCCTGACCGAACTGCTGCTGCGGGTGCACCGCGACTACCCCGAGATACCGCTGGCGATCACCGAGAACGGCGCGGCCTACGACGACGTGGTGGCCACCGACGGAGCGGTACACGACCCCGAGCGGATCGACTATCTCCGCGGCCACCTCGCCGCCGTGCACGCGGCGATCGCCCAGGGCGTGGACGTCCGCGGGTACTACCTGTGGTCGCTGCTGGACAACTTCGAGTGGGCGTTCGGGTTTTCCAAGCGCTTCGGCGTCGTGCACGTCGACTTTCAGACCCTGCAGCGAACGCTCAAGGACTCGGCCCACTGGTACCGCGCCGTGATCGCCGCGAATGGCCTGCCGGACTGACCGACACGCCGTCGCGCTTGCCGGTTTCCCGGGCGGCACCCTGCCAACATAGGTGTGGCGCTGCTTCAAGTATGAGTTGAAGCAGCGCCACGATCTCCGCAATGACGGCCGAGACCATTCACGAGAACTACCTCGGACCACCGCGTCGTCACCCGCGGCTCCGTCGGGTTGCCCCGACGAAAGATCCGTC
>JALYVG010000058.1 GCA_030853345.1 Actinomycetota bacterium
CGGCGCGGTTCTTGATCCGGGACACTTCGTCGGGGGAGCCGAATTGGCACCAGCCGACGCACTCGCCGTCGTCGAAGACGAGGGCGGCATGGGCCGTACCCCTCCTCACCCGGTCGTGCTTGCGGTCGCGGTTCGGCGCCGTGTCGCCCGCATCGCGTGGGGGGTGCATTCCCATGCACCAGCAACCGCCGAAGATGCCGTTATTGCGTTCGACCAACTCGGCGAAGGCCGGCCACGTCGACTCGTCGAGGGCGCGCACGATGTAGTCGGGCACTACCCGACCGTAGCCCCACGGTCTGACGTCAATTGGAGCGGCGGCTGCCCGTAAGCGAGCTTCCATGCGGATCGGCTTGGCGGACGAGGCTGTCGGCGCCAGCTGGTGATGATCCGTGGCCTGCGCTCAACCTGGCGCGGTCACGGCCAGTCTTCAGCGCTGGAGCCGTCCGACGCCGGAGTCATAAGCTGAGCATCGCGGCGGCGACCTTGTCCGCCGCGGCGTCCCGCATGGCACTGCCCATGTCGTCGAGCACGAGAAGCCGCGCGTCGGGGATCTCGGCGGCGAGCACTTCGCCGTTGCCCACCGGGAAGAATGGGTCATGGACTCCGCCGTCAGTCCGTCGACGCGGAGAAGTCCGATGCTGTCCATGCAGACCTTGGTGATAGCCACCACGTGCGAAACGCGTGCTGTCTCGCTGGGCTAACAGCTATCACCGGGAGTTCGGTGGTGGCCAGGGGCAGGATCGAACTGCCGACCTACCGCTTTTCAGGCGGTCGCTCGTACCAACTGAGCTACCTGGCCGCGCCGGCGACCGCGGGAACGGACGGCCGGAACGCGGCGAAGTCTACCGGACCTGCTCGGCCGACAATCCCGACCGGAATGGCCGCATACGCAGCGCTGGCGCAGAATTGTCAGTCGCGCGGCAGGTGGTCGAGTTCGGCGGCGGGACGGGCGGGCGAATCGACGGCCTCGTCGTAGCGGGCCAGTACGAGAGCGACCAAAGCGGGGTGCACGCCTATCGGGTCGGCCACCGTCGCCAAGCCGGATGCCGCCGTACGCAGGTCCTCGACGAACTGCCCATCGGCCAAGAGGTAGGTGGCCACCTCGACCGGCGCCGCTAGGGCCTTCAGCGCCGCGCGGATGTCGGAGCCCGCGGTCAGCACCGGCACAGCCCGACCCAAGCGTGCGCCGAGTAGCTCCGCAGCCTGCCGCACCTCCGCCGTGGCGCCCGGGCTGCTCGAGCCGA
This sequence comes from Actinomycetota bacterium, assembly GCA_030853345.1. Classification (GTDB taxonomy): domain Bacteria; phylum Actinomycetota; class Actinomycetes; order Mycobacteriales; family Jatrophihabitantaceae; genus QHCC01. The sequence goes on from JALYVG010000058.1 coordinate 1,245, forward strand.
CCGCCATCAGCGCCGTCGAGGCCACAGCCGTCGGCCCGCGCGCCTCGTCGAGCCGGGCCGCCAGCGCGTCGATTACAAGCGGGTCGGGTCCAAGGTGCCGGGCCACCCGCACCTGAGCACGACCGGCCACGACCGAAGGGATGTCGGTCACCACGTGAAAGCCCGCGGACAACAACAACGGCACGACAACCATCGGACCGGCCTGCGCCGCGAGGGCGTCGGCCAGCCGCGGTGAAGCGACGTCGAGGAAGGCCAGCGACACCGAGACGGACGGACGCTCGGCCGCGATCGCGGCGACGAGCGCGGCGGTCGTTGCCGACCCAGCTGGTGACGCGGTGCCGTGCGCGGCGAGAAGCAGGGTGGGCTTGGCAGGCATGGCGACCCCGACCGGACTTGAACCGGCGACCTCCGCCGTGACAGGGCGGCGCTCTAACCAGCTGAGCTACGGGGCCTTGGACCCGGCCGTGAAGCCGAGTGGTGACGCTGTCGTGCGTGCCCCCAACGGGATTCGAACCCGTGCTACCGCCTTGAAAGGGCGGCGTCCTGGGCCTCTAGACGATGAGGGCGTGAACCGCATCATGCTAGCCCCGCTGGTGGACCGGCCAAGCATAGGGGACGACTGCGCACCGCTCCAAAATGGGACTGGCAGTCCGCTGGCAAGGGTTGATCGTTAACGGTTATGTCTCATATGGTGGGCATTGCCCGCGCCGGCGGTGCACACCAATTCCACCCAGCCACGGGCGCCAGACCCTGCGTCAGCCGAGCCGATCGGCTGGCCAAGTCGTCAGTCCCGTGTGCCAAGGAGGCTTGTGTTCTTGTTCGACGATGAATTCGCCGATGGAACGCGCCCTGACCCAGGTGCGCTGACCCAAGTTCTGCGGCCGATTTACGACTCTGCCGAGCAACTCACCGAGCGAATACCGATCATCCGACTGCCCGAGGAGCGGCCTGCACCGGGTCGACACCACCGACCACCCGTTCAGGCCACGGCGCCCGCGCGCCGGCACGCGGCGCCCCCCGCGCAAGCGCCGGTGGCGCGCACCCCACGCG
>JALYVG010000069.1 GCA_030853345.1 Actinomycetota bacterium
CAACCCGCAGGAGCAGGCCGCCCTGGCCGCTCGCGCTCACCGCCATGTTCCCGTTGCACAGGAAGGCAAGCCCGCCGAACATGCGCTTCTCGCTCACCCCATCGGTGCCCTGCACGAGCTCGCGCACAGCCAGGAACGGATCGCCAAGCGATGCTTGCCGGTCAGGGGTCGAGCGTGACCTGGACCGAACGGAACTGTTCTGGCGCGGCCTGCAAAACCCGCAGCCGTGGATCGGGGACAGCCAGGAAGGGATCGCAGCGCAGGGCGAGTAGCGGACGCAGCCGCGCGTCGGCCAGCACTGCCTCGACAGCGGGTTTGTCGCCGCCGCAGATGACCGCGTCCAGCCTGGCGGCGTGGGGGAGGAGGACCCGCGCGGCAGTGTCCGCCGCGTCCGCGAAGGCGGCCCGTGCCTGGTTTGCCCGGCGCCGGGCGTAACGCTGCTGCGATTGGCCGCCGGCCTTGGTCGTGCCTTGGACGTAGGAGGAGTCCACCTTCGACGCGATCAGTTGGCTGCCGCTGAAGACGCCCATGGCATGACCGCCGCGCCGGACGAGCACTACCCCGACCACTCGACTGTTCAACGCATGCTCGATCAAGGCCTGGCGCGGATCTGCACCGGGCGGCAGGGCAGGCATCGGCGCGAACGGCACCGCGAGCCACGCCCGGGCCCCGTCGGTGCCGGTGAGCTGGACCTGTGTCGGATCGGCGCTGACCGCAGTCGCACCGTGGCGTTCGGTGAACCCGTCGAGCCAACGCTCCAACCGGTCAGCGGGGATGCTCACCCGGCGGATCGTCACGTGGCCAGCTCGCCATGCCCAGCCCCTGGGGTCCGCGACACCCGTCTACGATCGCGCAGCTCGCGAAGCGCCGTGACTGCGGCCGAGGCACCCTCGCCGTCGAATACGATGTCTGCTCGATAACCGCGCACGGGTGGCCCCCAGCCTGTGAATGACCGGGTCGACGGTAGCAAGCCTTGGTGGCCTGGAGCATCCTTCCACCATGACTGACACCCAGACCCACACGGCAGTACATCCGGCTCTGCGCACGGTGGACGAGCACCGATCCGCAGATATCCAACTGCGCATAGCCGACGGCATCACCAAGTTCGCCGGTTCGATGAAATTCGTGTATGTGCACATCGTGTTGTTCGCGGTGTGGATGCTGGTCTTTGAAAAGAGCCCGTGGCCAACGCTGACCCTGGTGGTTTCGCTCGAGGCGATCTTCCTGTCGACGTTCGTGATGATCGGGCAGAACCGGCAGGCCCAGTATCAGCAGGCCAAGGCCGACCACGACTTCGTGGAGAGCGAGCAGGAACTGCACCGGAACACCGATCTGACCAGGGCGGTGCACCAGCTGACCACCGAGATCCACGCCCGGCTGGTCCCCCCGACCGGCCCGGCGAAACCGACGTCGTGAGCGGCTGGTACAACCCGCCTGCCATGGCGACGACGTGGGTCGGGCAGCATGCCACCTTTCGTCCGATGTGAACTTGGTGAGTTGGATAGCCAACATGTGGGTACATCCGGGGCATGACGTCATGGCGGAGTAGACGAGACAGCGGAACCCGGCTGGGTCCGATCATCGCGACGCTGGTGTTGGTGTGGCTGGTCATCGGTGCGGTCGCCGCCGGGCAGCGGCACTACTACGGCGGCAACAGCAAGCCGACGTGCGCCAAGGTGAGCACGATCGCGGTGACCATCGTGGCCGGTCCACTCAACTACATCGGGGCAAACCCCAAGGTCAAGTGCGCCAAGGTGCCCCAGCCCAGTAAGTAGGCAGTCGCGGCGAGCGGGCGTCAGCCAGGGAGCTGCCGCCGCGGGACTCGCTGCGCAGCCAGGGCCACCGTCGTACCCCACACAATGCCGATGAGCAGGCCGACTGCGACATCGCTCAGCCAATGCACGCCGAGCAAGATCCGGCTGGCAGCAACACAGAGCGATGCCACGAACGCGAGAAACCACGGCCACGCCCGCCGCCGGGCGAGCCCGAGCATTCCGAGCGCCGCGAACAACACCGCTGTCACCGCGACCGCATGCCCCGAGGGGAACGAGTACGTCGTCTCGTGCACCCCGCGCACCGCGTCACGCGCAGGGAACACTGCCGTCGGCGGTCGATGCCGGTGAATCACTTGTCGCACTGCGAACACCTGGAACTCGGCGCCGAGATAGGCGACCAACGGCACGAGCGCGAGCAAGGAACGTAGCCGAACCAGCAACGCGATCGTGGCCGCACCGCAAATCGCGCCCAGGACAGGTGCGTCGCCGACCGCGGCCACGACCTTGGCGGCCCCGACGAAGGGGCCCCGATGGTGAATCGCCCAACGCCAGACCGCGTCGTCCCATCCCTGAATGGGCCCGCCGCCCCGGCGGCCGATCAGGATGAAACCCAAACTGGCTGCGACGACGAACAGGCCAATAGCAGCAGCGAGCAGCACGAGGGTGCAGCGCGTGACCGGCGCAACGCCGGACCGGCGGTTGGTCGTCGGTCCGGTCTGGAAGGGGGTGCCGGTCACGTTCTGGACTCCTCGGGTCGACCTGATGGGTCAGTTAACAGAAACTGGCTTGGTATGGGCCGTGGCCGGGGGCGTGCTCACAGGTTCGACACCACCACTTGCATTTCCGGCTCTAATTGGTGAGGGTAGGCATACCTAACCAGGAGGCTCCCACGTGGATTTGTCCAAGACGCTCATCCTCGGCTTCATCGCCGGCGTCACCATTGTCATCGGCATGCCCATCGGGCGCCTGAAGCGGCCGATGCCCTCCCTGCGTCTCGTGCTCAACGCGGTCGCGGTCGGCGTGCTGATCTTCCTGGTGTGGGACGTGCTGTCCGCGGCGTGGGAGCCGATTGACGCGGCCCTGGTCGGGGTGCACCAACACACCGGTGGACTCGGCCCGGTGCTCGGTTACGGAGCGCTGTTCGCGGGCGGACTGGCCGTCGGCCTGCTGTCCCTCGTTGCCTACGAGCGCTACATGTCCAAGGTCGCAGGACGTTCGGCCAAGCCGCAGTTCGGACCTGGTGCCATGACCGTCGGCGAACTCGCCGCACGCACCGGGATGGCGGCCTGGTCACCTGCTCGCCGCCTGGCCCTGCTGATAGCGGTCGGGATCGGCCTGCACAACTTCGCCGAGGGACTGGCGATCGGCCAGGCCGCCGCTACCGACCAGGTTGCGCTCGCGACGCTGCTCGTCGTCGGATTCGCTCTGCACAATGCCACCGAAGGGTTCGGCATTGTCGCGCCGCTGGCCGGCGATGTCGACGTCAACGGTGTCGCGCGGCGGCCCAGCTGGGCGTTCCTGCTCGGCCTGGCACTGATCGGCGGCGGCCCCACCTTCGTCGGCACCGCGATCGGGCACGGCTTCACCAACGAAGCGGTCAGCGTCGCCTTCCTGACCCTGGCCGCCGGCTCGATCCTCTACGTCGTCATGCAGCTGCTAGGGATGGCGGCCAAGGCCAAGCGCTCGGACCTGCTGGCCTACGGATTGCTCGCGGGCCTGCTCGCGGGCTTCGTCACCGACATGATCGTGACCGCCGCCGGGGTGTAGGAAGGGTGAATGCGTTCGCCCCAGCAGGTGCGCCAGCCCGGCCTGCCCGAGCACGTCACGATCTACGAGGTCGGCCCCCGCGACGGACTGCAGAACGAGCAGACAACCCTCCCCGTCGCGGTCAAAGCCGAGTTCGTCGCGCGGCTGGCCGACGCCGGCCTGCGGGTGATTGAGACCACCAGCTTCGTCCATCCCAGGTGGGTGCCCCAACTGGCTGACGCCGAGGAACTGCTCGACTCACTCACCCTCGTCGACGGCGTCCGCTACCCGGTCCTGGTGCCCAACGAGCGTGGCCTGGACCGCGCGCTGGCCAAGGGCATCCGTGAGATCGCGATCTTCGGCAGTGCCACCGAGACCTTCGCCCAACGAAACCTCAACCGCAGTGTGGCCGAGTCGATCATCATGTTCGAGCCCGTCGTGGCCCGTGCGCGTGCCGAGGGGCTCAGGGTGCGCGGGTACGTCTCGATGTGTTTCGGCGACCCGTGGGAGGGTGACGTGCCGATCGAGCAGGTCGTCGATGTCGGCGTCAGGCTGCTCGACCTCGGCTGCACCGAACTGTCCCTGGGCGACACGATCGGCGTTGCGACACCTGGTCACGTCACCGCGCTGCTTGCTGCGTTCGTCGCTGCCGGTGCCGGCGTCGACCGGCTGGCGGTGCACTTGCACGACACCTACGGCCAAGCGCTGGCCAACACCTTCGCAGCCCTGCAGGCCGGCGTTAGCACCGTCGACGCCTCAGCCGGCGGGTTGGGCGGCTGCCCGTATGCCAAGAACGCCACCGGCAACCTGGCTACCGAGGATCTGGTGTGGATGCTGCACGGGCTGGGTATCCAGACCGGCGTCGACCTCGACAGATTGGTGCAGACCAGCCTGTGGATGGCCGCCGAACTCGGTCGGCCGAGCCCGTCGAACGTCGTGCGGGCGCTGTCGTCCTAGCCGGCCGGCGCGCGGGGCGCCGGACGTAGCTGGCGATCGCCCCACCAGAACAGCGCGCTGACCGCGCCCAGCAGCACCGTCACCAGCAGCGCGTTCACTGACACGGCAACGTAACCGTGGGCGACCACGTCGGTGAATGGATACGGATACCAGGGCGTGATCGCGCCGCGTATCAGCGTGTAGCCGAACCAGACGATCGGGAACACCAGTGAGCCCGCCACCACCCGGCCGGTGATCCGTCGACGCGGGCCGAACAGCAGCCAGCCGAGCACCATCATGATCGGCACGATGTAATGGGTGGCGGTGTTGGTGCTCACCTGCTGCCAGCCCTGGGGGTCGTGGGTGGCAGCGAGCACGGCGGAGTAGACGACTCCGGTCACCGCGATCCCGACCAGAGCGTCGAGCCGGATGACGCGCCAAAGCTGGCCGTCGCGATCAGGCCGACGGGCCAACTGCGCGGAGGTGATCGCCGCGAGCACGTTGCTCTGGATGGTGAAGAAGCTCACCGTGCGCAGGATGCGTCCGGCCAGAGTGGCACCTGACAACCTGCCCACCTCCGTACCGGACGGCGTGCCCGACACGCGCACGGCGATCCACAACTGCAGGGCCAGCGCAGCGAAGGCGATCACCGCGATCGTCGCGTGCCAGGTACGGGCGAGCACGCGGTGAGCGTAATGCGCTCTAGATCAGTTGTCGGTGATCTTCAGGAACAGGATCGGGTGCCACCGGTTCGTCCTCGCCACCGCCGCCGCCCCCGCGGCACCACGGGCACCATGGCTGCAGCCGGCGATGCGTGGAGTAGGCGAGGATGAGATAGATCATCGACGTCTGCACGAGCGACCAAATGAGCAGGCCACTCTGCCCCGTCAAGAAGCTCGATCCGATGAGTACCGCGAAGTAGGGGACCACGTAGCGCGGCTGGGCGCCGCTGTGCGACAGCCAGAAGCGCCGCTTGTACCGCACGGCCAACTCCGACGGGTTGAGCGGCATAGCGCCCATGCAGAGTTCGCATAGGCCGCGGTCGTGCCGGCGCATGAGCAACCAACTGGCTACCACGAACGTAATGAGGGCGATGGAAACGCCGAGGGCCATCGTGGGATCGCCGGGTGGGTTAACCCGGAGCAGGATCACCCCGACGATCGAGACGATCAGTGCCTGGGGCGCAAGATGCCCCCAGACCACGGCCAGCCGCGTCGACCATGGATACGCCGCGTCTGCCATTGCGCCACCCCCCGACACCGATCATGACCCCTCATCTCACGTCGTGCCAACCCCGACATTGGGTATCGGACAGCCGCCTACTCAGACGGCGTCCGGTCTGTACCGCCTTGTCGCTCAGCGTGCGTGCTTGCCGCGCAACCTCCAGGTCACCGCGCCGCCACTGGCCAGCAGCAGTCCGACGATCAGCAGGATGAGCGGCAGATCGAGCGAACCGGCCGGCTTGGCGAACCCAGCCGGCACACCGGTCGGGATGTTGGTGTTCGTCG
>JALYVG010000091.1 GCA_030853345.1 Actinomycetota bacterium
CGACCTTCGCACCGCACGAGCTGGCCGGCCGCAAGGTAATCGCGTTTGTTCGATCGCGCCGCGGCTCGCGACTTCGTCGACGTCGACGCGTTGGCCCGACGGTTCACGGCACCCGAGCTGCGCGATCTGGCCCGTGAGGTGGACGCCGGCTTCGACATCGCCGCTTGCGCGCGTTCTTTCAGTACTGGATTGCCGAACTGAGTCTCGGCGAGCACTGATCCCAGCTCCGGGGTCGACGTTTCTTCGACCAGAACGGTTCGGCACGATGGAAGGGCTTGAGGTTGCGATGGCAGAGGCATGGACTTCCATCAACGCATGACCTCTCGACATGGCACCATCCCCGAGGACCTCGGGCCGTCTCGAGCGGGCTACTGGCGGGCTGTCGTGAGGGTCGACTGCGTGATGATCAGGGTCGGCCCGTAAGCCGTCCTGTCACCGGGCGACTTGCGCTTGCGGTGCGGGCTCGGTCAGGGTGTCGGCCTGCCGATGCACCAACTTCCAGTCGTCGTCCTCCAACCGGAAGATCATGACGACCCGCAGTGCCCCGGTGACCACTCCTCGTCCCTCCGTGCGGTCGGATTCGAAGCGTTCGAGTTCGAAGACGTAAGCGATATCGGTTCCGGCTTCTATAGTGACCTCCTCGAACGTGCAGCTGCGGCCGCCGGCGAATCCACTCGCGGCCAGATTCAGCCCTGCTTCGACCTCCTGCCAGCCTCGTCTGAATCCGCCGGCCGGGTTGGCGAGGGTGATGTCATCGCGCCGCGACCACAGCTCCTTTTCCGGTTCCGGGTCGCCCCCGAGAAGGGCCGCCACTGCGTGCTGCGTACGCACGACAGTGGCACTGAAGTCCGGTGTGACCAGTTCTGCCATGACACTCCGATCAGCGTAGAAGGGGCCGGTCGTCCGACCGGATGGGAATTGTTTTACGGCCTGCCGTACGCAGCTGGGTCGGCGGTCGGTTTCGCCGGATCTGGTTGCGGACCTATTCAGTGCGGAGCAGCCGGCCATAGCCGTTGATCGTTTGCCCGGTATTCGTGACCGTCAATATTTCCCAGAGCAGCGCCTGGTTGGCTCCAACGACTGTTCGTCCCGTGCGACGCTCCAGCTCATCGATCGCGTCCGCGGTACGGAACCCGGTGCCGGCAAGAAAGACTGCTTCGGCGCGGTCCGAAACGTGCGAGACCACCCATTGCACGATCTGCTCGAGGAAACGCGGGCAGGATCGCCGGGCAGGCTGATGGCCTTGGACACCCAGGCGTCAAAGCCATGGTCGCGGAAGTAGGTGACACCGAGGGCGTCGAACACGTCGTCGAACCACGGCGGATGGATGAGCTGTACGCGCTGGACTGCGCACGCCCGCAGGCCGGCGACGGCTGCTGCCCCGCTGGCCACGATGGGAACATTGCACTTCCGGGCGATGTGCTCGGTGAGCGCGGTCTCTGCGCGTCGACCGAGAACGTAGCTGGAGGTTGTCGACGCATAGGCGATCACATCGATGGACCGGTTCCGAAAGTTCGCAGTGGCCAGGTCGAGCACTGCGGGCATGGACAGGGCGCGCAACCCGGCGACTCCAGATGCGAGTGGTTGAGGGCGCCCGCCCGACGCATATGGCGGCGACTTCGTTCGTGCGATGAAGGTGGCGACGCGTCCGCGCGACAGGGCGGGCAACTCGACCTCGGGCCCGGGTGCCGTGTGCGGCGTCACCACGCCGACCGTGAGCTGTTCGCCGTGCACGATCAGGTCAACCATCCTCGTCGTCCGGCTTCGCAAAATCGGAGCGCGTCATTCCGTCGGGGTGCCCACGGGGCCACTGCACCAGCTCGAGACGATACCCGTCGGGGTCGCTCACCCAGGCGGTCCAGAAATCGGGTGAGCTGTCAGGCGATGTCGGGGCTGCGGCACGATATCCCTGCGTGGCGAGGTGCGATACAACCGCGTGGACCGCTTCTACCTGAACGACTAGGTGGTTGAACCCGACGGGAACCAGGTGGCCATGGGCTGGGTCGTGGATCAGTTCGAGGGTCACGAACTCGTCGCCGGGAAGCTTCAGCATGGTCAGACTGCCGAACTCGGTCTCTGGTACGTCGCCCAGCACCTCGTAGCCGAGGGTGGTGTAGAACGCCAGGGACCGCTCCAAGTCGGAGACCCGTAGACCGACGTGCAACGTCCTCACTAGGTTCTCTTTTCGTTAGTGCGTGTCAGAGGCTGAAAATGCAGATGCGTCGCGGCAGGCGTGGCTGCTATGGCAGTGCGTTGCGGCCTGACCGCTTATCGCGGGCGACCGTTCTTCGATTGCGCGATCGCTGATTCGACGCCGTCGGTGACGAATGTGAACACCGGCGGGGCGGCGTCGTTGGCCTTGTTGCTGTGGCGCCGTGGGCCGGAACGCGACTGACGCTTGTGCGGATTCGTCCCGCCGTCATCAGCGGCCACTCGGTCCCGGGGCGGGCTGCGGCATGCGGCGTGACCACCCCGGTGGACATCGCTCGCGCCTCGGCGATCATCGCTCGGCGTCCAAGTTCGCGGCGAGGGCAGCCAGCAACTGCGCGAGAGCGCGCCGGTCGGCCCCGCTGAGTCCTTTCAACAGTCGGGCTTGTGTGGCGAGCAGGTCGGTGACGGCGCTGTCGATGAGCGTGCTGCCTGCGGTGGTGAGTTCCACCAGTACCGAGCGACGGTCCCGTGTGGAGTGGGTGCGACTGATCAGCCCACGCCGTTGCAGCCTGCCCAGGCGCTCGGTCATGGTTGCCGTGTTCACCAGGACGCTGCGGGCGAGATCTGTGGGTGTGAGCCTGTGGGGCGGTCCGGTGCGGCGAAGCGCGGCCAGCACGTCGTACTCGCCGGAGTCGCATTCGTAGCGGCGGTAGACCTCGCGCATCGCGGCGGACTTGTGTCGTTCGATGCGGCTGATCCGTCCGAACACCCCGACCGAGGACACGTCCAGGTCGGGGCGCTGCGCTCGCCATTGATCGAGAATCTCCGCCACGTGATCGCGCACCGCCGAATCGTAACAGATAGCTCATTATCGAACTACTTGTTGACGAGGTATCCTGCTCGTGGTTGAGTAATTTGAGATTGAACTATCTCAGCACATACATACAGACGGAGGAAAGCCGATGAGACGCGTGGTCCTGCACATGTCGATGACCCTCGACGGGTACGTCGCCAGTGACCGGCAACACCCCGGCATGCTGGCTGAGCACGACGAACTCGTCGCCTGGAAACTGGAGCGGATCACCCGGGCCGGCGCGCACCTGATGGGCCGCACCACGTACATGGAGATGGCCGGCTTCTGGCCGGCGTCGACCAGTCCGTACGCGGCGCCGATGAATGACATCGACAAGATCGTCTTCTCCCGGACGCTCAGCGACGACGACGCCGACTGGCCCACAACTCGGGTCGCGCGTGGAGACCTTGCCGCCGAGATCACCGCTATCAAGAACGAGCCCGGCCCAGACGTGATCGCCTGGGGTGGCGCGTCTTTCGCCGCTGCACTGGCCGGACAGAACCTGATCGACGAGTACCGCCTGGCCGTTCAGCCGGTCGCCACAGGCAGCGGTCACGCCCTGTTCCGAGAGCTGGCTGGTGCCGTCCACCTCGAACTCTTGGACGCCCGCAGTTTCGCCTGCGGCGTCGTCATGCACATCTACCGGCCGTCCGCACCGTGAGCAACCGAGACAGAAGGATCCGACCATCTGGAGCGGTGGGTCGCCTCGCTCGGCGCGCTGATCTGCGGCCAACCCTGTTCGACGTCACCAAGGGGCCCGGATCGGTCACGGCGTACATCAGAGCCCTGGCCAAGACATGATCACCATCCGGAAGGAGATCGTCCGGAATGTGCTCTACAGTGCCGGGCATGACAGCGATCGGAGCGGATTGGCGGATGGTCGATGGCGCTGCGACGGCATGGTTCGACGCGCCTTCGCTGATCGAGGGGGCCGCGCTCGCCGGGCGCATCGTGGAGCTGTCGGCCGAGATCGTGGTCGACCTGCGCGCGACAGGCATGCGCGTACGCCTCGACTCAGGCGAGCACACCGAGGCGGTGTCGGCGGCCGCGCGGGATCTCGGGCTGGCCGCGACCCCCGCCGTGCTGCAGCACCTGAGCGTCGTGTTCGAGTCCGCGAACCCGTCTGTGGTGAGGCGGTTCTGGCAGCGCGTGCTCGACTACGTGTCGGGGGAGGACGGCGGTCTGGCGGATCCGTTGCGGCGCGACCCCGCGATACGGATCCGGCAGTCGACCGAGCCACGGCCGTTGCGAAACCGCATCCACCTCGACGTGGTGCGGCCGGCCGCGGCGGTCGAGCAGGCCAGTCTTGGTGAGGCATCGGGACCGTTCGGGGTGTGTCACACCGACCCCGAGGGCAACGAGGTCGACCTGGTGCCGGGCGCGGCGCTCGGCGAGGGGACCGGGACAGCCGACTGGCAGGCGGTGTTCAGCGCGATGGCGTGCTACCGCATCACCTCGCCGACGCAGCAGCGTGACCTGGCCGCCGCAGCAGCGGCGCTGGCCGACGACACTGGCTTCCCGCTGCTGGTCGACCTGCGCCCCGGGCTCGTGATCCTCGACAGCGGTAAGGACCAGTGGGAGGACGACGCCCACGGCCTCGAGCTCGACTTCACCGACCTCGCCGGAAACCTCCAGGCCGCTGCCCGCGCACTCGGGGCTACTGCGGATCCAGGGCTGCCGCGCTTCGCTCAGCTCTTCATCGACGCCGCCGACGTCGCCGCGGTCCGCGCGTTCTGGGTCGCCGCACTCGGGTACACCCACGACCGGCGCGCCGGGGTCAGCGACATCCACGATCCGCGGCGGCTGAACCCGGTGCTGGTGTTCCAAGAGCTCGACGCTTCGGAGACGGAGCGACGCCGGCAGCGCAACCGCATCCACTTCGAGCTCGCAGTGCCGTCGGACCTCGCGCAGACGCGCCTCGCCACGACCGTCGCAGCCGGTGGCCGGCTCCT
>JALYVG010000092.1 GCA_030853345.1 Actinomycetota bacterium
GTGCTCGTCGGTGATTCGTCGTGACCAGTATCCTGCGAAGTCGTGCTTGAGCGGCTCGGGCTTGCCGATGCCGGAGTTACCGTTTCGGACGATGTCCTGGATGAGGGCGTTGATGCGTTTGAGCACCCTGCGGTCTTGGGACTGCCACCAGAGATAGTCCTCCCAGGCGTTCTCGTCCCAGACGAGCAGCACCTCAGTCGGTGTCTACCAGGTCGCGCACCACGCCGCGCCCGACCTCGAGGCGCTCCATGGCGTCGAGCAGGCGGCGAGCATTGGCCGGTGAGCGCAGCAGGTAAGCGGTTTCGCGCAAGGACTCGAAGTCCTCCAATGACACAATCACCACCGGGTCGTGCCCGGCGCGGGTGATGACGACCTCTTCGCGGTCGTTGGCCACAGAGTCGAGAACCTCCGCGTAGCGGGCGCGCGACTCGGTATAACTCATGGTTTTCATGACAGACGACCTCCTGTACAGATAACTGTACGTCAGGAAGGGGCCGGCGCCAACTTTGGCGTGGCAGACTGGCGAGCAACCGCGCGCTCTATGCCGCGTAGCGGCTCTACCGGCTGCCGCGATGTGTGAGCGGATCTGCCGAATTCCGGTCGTTGGGTCTGCCCTTGGGAATTGCCATTCATGATCATGCACGCCTGGTCGCCATGACGACCAGGCGTGCATGATCATCGTCCGCTTCTGCCGCGCAGCGGCTCTACCGGCTCTGCCGCGTTGAGCGCTCCGCGCTCTCATGCCGCTGCGGGTGGGACGCGCTCATGCGGCTGGCGGAACTACCGGCTGCCGAGTGCCTCGTCGACGGTATCCACGATGTCTCGCCGGATTCCGACGACCGGCTTGTCCGAAGCTGACGATCACCTGACCCCAGGGACGGGGATAGTCGTCGGGACAACCGCGCACTATCGGCGGCATGAGCCTGCTTTGTCCCGAGGCGCATGGCCGCCTGCGCGTCGGTGAGTTGTCCCGTCTACAAGGGCGGCTCGGTGGTGTGCAAGTGCAGGATTGTCATCTCGGCTTCGTCGGGCGATGGGAAGCCCACACTGGTCAGGGTGCCCTTGAACTCGTCGCTGGACCACCTTCGGCGTATATGCGCTTCCGACTCCCAGACCCCAATGATGTACAGGGAGTCAGCGTCGGTTGCGCAGTGGTGCCGCAGCTCGCCGCTCGGCACTGCACCGCCACGACTCATGATCAGAGCATGCGCTCTGTCGTACGCGGCGGTGAGCTCTTTTACGTCTCCCTCGAACTTGGCGATCAGCATTGCCACCATGGCATGAACCTTAGTTCGGGCGGCAGAACCATGGTGTACGGACTGCTTTGTCATCGACATGACCGGATGTACGTACGGCGACACAGTTCTCGATACATCCGCCAACACACGAGGGTCCAGGCACTGGTCATCTTCATCGCCCCCGCCCCTACCTGCCCCCACCCCCCGGGGCTCAAGCGGCGATCAACGCGGGCAGCGTCGTGCGGGGGTCATGCAGCCCACGAGCGTTCTCTTGCGACACTCACCATCGCCGGAATCCCAAAGACGCCGAAACCCAGGCCTTGACGATCCCGTTGACGCCGGCGATGCGAAGAGCCCAGGTCTACAGGTCGCCCGGGTCGCCCGGGTCGTCATTTGTGGTGCCGCCGCGCCTGCCCTTCTCTCATCAGGGCGATGCCGAGGGCGGCGAAGCCGAGGGAGTAGCCGGCGATGGCGGTCGGGAACGCCTTGGTGGGCCCGAGTCCGGCCAGGGCAGCGGTCACCACGGCCAGCGAGAACGGCACGAAGCGCGCCGAGTTCGACCAGACGCCCGCTCGCAGTGTGGCCCAGCCGGCGAGGGCAAGGCCGACGGCCGAGACCACGGCTCCGGCGGCGAAGATCCCGCCGACGAGCTGGGCGCTCGTGTCGTCGATCGACTCGTTGCGGACGGCCAGGGAGGCGAAGTGACCGGCGACGATCGCCGCCGTGCCGATGGCGGTGAGCGGCAGGCCGGCGCGCGCCGCTCGACCGCTCCCCGCGGCACCGCTGCGCCACCATCCGAGCACGCCGACGAGGACGAGCATTTCCATCGTGCCGAACAACGGCCACGCGATGGCCGCGGTGTGGCTGGTCCACGGGTAGCGCCACAGCTGGTCCGAGACCTTCGTCGATGCCTGGGCGATTTGGGTCGCGACGCCCCCGGCGCACAGCACCAGCGCACCGAGCGTGCAGATGCCACCGGCCACGCGGATCCCATCCGGGCGCGGCTTGGATCCGACCTCTATGAGGGTGCGATCGGAATCGGTACGGGTCATGTTTCCTCCTAAGTCGATGCACGTGCCGCGACGGTAGGAGAGACGGCGCCCGCGCGGCATCGGCGCGAGCACCCGATTGCTTTGCGCAGCAGCGCGCAGCGTCCGGGCAGTGCCAGCTCGACGGATTCAAGCAGTGCCAGCACTCTTGGCGGCGGTGCACTGCGCTGCGACACTGCCCTGATGCGGGCATGGGTGACCGCGCCGCGCGCGGCGGTGGCAATGTGGTTGGCCTGCGTCGCGCTCGCGGTGCCGACTGTGGTGCTCCTGATCGGACCCGGCCACGTCCTGGCGACACGGCGGGACGACGTGTTCGCCGGCCTCGGCGGCGGGGCGTTCCTGGTGCTGTCGCTCGTCTTCGCGTCGGTCGGCGTCGTCGTGGTCGGGCAGGTCGCGGACAACCGGATCGGCTGGGTCTTCGCCATCACCGGCCTGCTGGGGTGCGTCAACGACCTCACCTGGCAGTGGGCGGACGTCGACCTGCACACGGCCCACCAGCTGCCCGGCTCGACCGTGGCCCTGGTGATCAACTCGGTGATCGGCTCGGAGTCGGCTGGCTGGATCGCCCTCGCCGTGCTTCTGTTCCCGGACGGGCGGCTGCCCAGCCGGCGGTGGCGACCGGTCGCCGCGGCGGTGGTCGCAGGCATGACGTTGCTGGTGCTCGTCGAGGCGCTGGCGCCGGGGCCGTTCGACGCACCGTTCGCGGTGCGGTCGAACCCGATCGGCATCCCCGCGTTCCGCGGTGCGAAGACCGGCCTGAGCCTGGCCGGCTGGACGCTGATGTTCGTCGGCATCCTCGCCGGCCCGGCGGCGCTGGTCGTCCGTCTGCGGAGGGCGCGCGGGGTCCTGCGTCAGCAGCTCAAGCTGGTGCTGGCACTGGGTTCGCTCGCCGCGACCGTGGGGGCCGTCGACATGGGGACGTGGTTCATCTGGCCGCACGCTGCCGCGTCGGCTCGGATGGCCGTCCTGGGCGTCGCGTTCACGGTGTTCCCGCTGGCCGCCGGCTTCGCGATCCTGCGTCGCGGGCTGTACGGGATCGATGTGGTCATCAACCGCACCGTCGTGTACGGGTCGGTGACCGCGGTGCTCGCCGCTGCGTTCGCCGCGACCGCGCTCGTGCTGGGCACGGCGCTGGGCCGCGGGTCGCCCTGGACCACCGCCGCCGCGACACTGGTTGTCGCAGTCGCATTTCGGCCCGTGCGGGCGCGGGCCCAGGGCGCCGTGGATCGCCGGTTCAACCGGGCCGCCTACGACGCGATGGGCCGTTTGACGGGCTTTATCGACGACCTACGGGGCGGCCGCGCCGCGCCGGAGCGCATCGAGACGCTGCTGCGCGAACTGGTGTCGGATCCGTCCCTCGAATTGCACTACTTCCTTCCCGAGAGCCAGGTCTACGTCGACGCGCGGGGTGCGCCCGTTCCGGACTTCGCCGGCGACCCGCGCGAATATGTGCCGATCGAGCGGGACGGCCAACCGCTGGCCCGGCTGCTGCACGGCCGGACGAACCGGGAGCAGCCGGCGTTGCTGCGCCAGCTCGTCGAAGCCGGCGCGCTCGCGATCGAGATCGCCCGGCTGCGGGTCGAGCTGCGCCGCCAGCTGGCGGAGGTGCAGGCGTCGCGGGCCCGCATCGTCGCCGCGGCCGACGCCGAACGCCGGCGGATCGAGCGCGATCTGCACGACGGCGCGCAACAGCGCTTCGTCTCTATCGGGCTTGCGCTGCGGCATGCCCAACACACCCTCGGCGCCGCCGCCCCGGACGTGTCTCAGGCCCTGGACGGAGCGGTCGCCGAGATCACCCTCGCGATCGACGAGCTGCGTGAGCTCGCGCGCGGGCTGCGTCCCGCGCAACTCGACGCCGGGCTAGGATCCGCGCTGCGGGATCTCGCGGGCCGGGCGCCGCTCCCGGTCGAGGTGCGCACGTCCGGCCCCCGCGCCAGCCCGGACATCGAGGCGGCCGCCTACTTCACCGCGTGCGAAGGCCTGACGAACGCGGTGCGGCACGCGCACGCCAGCAAGGTCGTGCTGAGTGCCGCCCGCGACAACGGTCGGCTCGTGGTCTCCATCACCGACGACGGCGTCGGAGGTGCGGCCGCCAGCACCGGGTCGGGCCTCACCGGCCTCGTCGATCGGGTGTCCGCGCAGGGCGGCACGCTCCGCATCCGCAGCGAGGCCGGCGTCGGCACCGTTCTCACCGCGGAGTTCCCGTGCGCGTCGTAGTTGTCGAGGACCAGGCGCTGCTGCGCGAAGGCCTGGCCCGGCTGTTCGCCGACGGCGGCCACGACGTCGTCGGCACGCTCGGTTCCGCGGAGCACCTCCAGCAGTTGGTCGACGACGAGCAGCCCGACCTCGTCGTGATCGACGTCCGCATGCCCCCGACGTTCACCGACGAGGGCGCCCGGGCCGCTCGGGAGATCAAGGAGCGGCACCCGGGCATCGCGGTGCTCGTCCTGTCCCAACACGTGGAAACCACCCACGCGGTGAAGCTCGCGACGCTCGGCGGCTTCGGATACCTGCTCAAGGACCGAGTACTCGACGTGGCCGACTTCCTCGCCGCGGCGACCCGCGTCGCCGCCGGCGGGTCGGCCCTCGACCCCAAGGTCGTCGCCGGCCTCGTCGCCGGGGCGGACGACGGACCGCTCGCGCGGCTCTCCGAGCGCGAGCGGGACGTTCTCGCGTTGGTGGCCGAAGGGCTGAGCAACGTCGCCGTCGCGACCCGCCTGAGCCTGAGCGAGCGCACCGTCGAGGCACACGTGCGGCACATCCTCACCAAGCTCGACATCGCCGACGGGCAGGACGGCCATCGCCGGGTGCTCGCCGTGCTGGCCTACCTCAACGGCGCGCGCGAGCGAGACGGCGAGCGACGCTGATCGCCGAATGGCGTAGGTGCTGCCACTGATCGTGGTCGAGTACCGGCGCCGATGCCCCGGCGACGTGACTGCTCCAAACTTGGCAAACACGTCTCAGGGAAGAAGGCGAGATGACCCGCACGATCACGCGCCCGGACGTCATCGACGCGGGCACCCGCGACGGGCGCATCGTGGTCAACGACCTCAGCAAGGACTTCGGTGGGAAGGTGCGTGCCGTTGACCGGCTCAGCTTCACCGTCGAACCCGGTTCCGTCACCGGCTTCCTCGGGCCCAACGGCGCGGGAAAGACCACGACCCTGCGCGCGCTGCTCGGGCTCGTCCGCCCCACCTCCGGCACTGCGACCATCGGCGGACGGAAATACGGCGACATCCCGGAGCCGATCACCGTCGTCGGGGCCGCCCTGGAGTCGTCGAGCTTCCACCCGGGACGCTCCGCCCGGAACCACCTTCGCGTCCTGTGCACCGCGGCCGGGCTGCCGATGTCCCGAGTCGACGAGACGCTGTCCACCGTCGGTCTCACCGACGCCGCCGGCCGCAAAGTGCGGGGGTACTCGCTCGGTATGCGGCAGCGGCTGAGCCTGGCGGCCGCGCTGTTGGGTGACCCGCGGGTACTCGTGCTGGACGAGCCGGCCAACGGCCTTGACCCGGAAGGCATTCGCTGGCTGCGCACGTTCCTGCGCACGCTCGCTGATGCGGGCCGGACCGTCCTGGTCTCGAGCCATCAACTCAACGAGGTCGAGGAGATTGCCGATCGCGTCGTCATCCTGAACCGCGGCCGGCTGGTCACCTCCGGGTCGATCGCCGAGTTGACCGCGGGGACTGATCGGGTCGTCGTCCGCTCTCCCGCGGCGGACGCGCTCCGGGCGGCGATCCCCGCGCCGGCCACGTTCGAGCAGACCGGCCCGGACGCGTTGACGATCCGCGGGGCCACGACGGCCGAGGTCGGTCACCACGCGTTCATTGCCGGCATCGAACTGCACGAACTGCGCGGCGACCGCGTCGCCCTCGAAGAGCTGTTCTTCTCACTGACCGAGGAGGGCTGATGACCCGGTTGATCCGCGCCGAGGTACTCAAGCTGCGCACGACGCAGGTGTGGTTCTGGCTGCTGCTCGCCAGCGTGGGCGTCTGCATCCTGGCGGCGGTCGCGAGCCTCGCCTCCGACGACGTCCACAAACCCACCGACGTCGCGCTCATCTTCGCCAACGCGAACGGCGGGCTGGTCACGGCCTTCATCGTCGGCATCCTCGGCATCACCACCGAGCTGCGCTATCAGACATTCACGCCGACCGTCCTGATCACGCCGTCCCGATTCGCGATCGTGGCGGCCAAGCTGATCACGTACGCGCTAGCGGGGGCGGCCTACGCCGTGGTCGGCATCGTCATCCAGCTCGCGATCGTGCTGCCGTGGCTGGCCAGTCGGAACATCGACTTCGAACTGGGCGCCGACGTGCGGCACGCGCTGGTCGGCCTCGTCCTGGCGTTCGTCCTCTTCGCGATCATGGGCGTCGGCTTCGGCTCGCTGCTTCGCAACCAAATCTTGGCAATCACGCTCGGCCTGGTGTTCCTGCTCGTGATCGACAACCTGATCGGCGCCATCCCAGGCGTGCGGGCGGCGTTCCCGTATACGCCGGAGGGAGCGATGCTCTCGATCCTCTACCCGTCGGGCGGCGAGTCCCACCCGGATGGCGTGACGCTACTTTCCTGGCCCGGCGGCATCACGGTGTTGCTGCTCTGGGCGCTCGTGCCGGCGGCGATGGGAGCTGCTCTCACGCTGAGCCGCGACATAACGTGACGTGACCGTCGCGACGGCCTCGAAGCACCAGAGGCCGCCGCCCATAATCGACACGACTGGGCGGCTTCTCTGGCATGTCAGGGACGAAGCCGCGCTGTTGTTGTAGGCGAACGTCGTGCCGGGCGTGGCTGGGGTGCCCGCGAGGAGGCCGAGGTATGCAGCTGTGGTGTCGATCTCGTGCACGGGGACCGACAGCACGTACTCCGTGACGTCGCGGAGCACTGACTGGCTGAGTAGTCGCCCATCCCGGACCGGGACTTACATGACCCTTGCGCCGGGCTGGTACCCAGATCCAGAGCCCGGCCGCGAGGATCGCGACCGGAGGAGAAGCCCGATCCCCGCGGCCACGGTCCACAGCCCGATGCCGGCGGATAACGGGAACAGGAAGTCGGTCTTGGCGGTGACGAGGATGGTTGCAGTTGCGATCCCGTAAGCCACGCCGCCGACAACGCCGAGGACGGCTGTGACCCGATTGCCTATAGTGCGGGTCAAGGCGCCGACCACGGCAAGGGCAGCGATGCTGAAGCCGAACACGGGACCGGCGATGGTCTCAACGATGCCGAGGACGTCACTTAGTGGCGTTGCGGTGTGGTCGGCGATCCGGTTGGCGTCGACTGCTGCGACGAGGTGGAGCAGCGTCTCCAGCGTTCCGAGCACGGCCGCGACTGCGGCGACTGTCCCCGCCGTTTGCACGCGCGGAACGCCAGCCAGGGTGCCGCCGCGCACCAGTAGGACGAGAGCCGCGGCGATGAGTGCCGTTCCGAGCAGCAACAGGGCATGCGCGGGATACCAGAGCGGGTCCACGTACATGGCGTGCAGGTGCTCCTTCATGCTGACGCCAGGCGGGTCCTCCTTGGGGTGCATCGACCCGCCGACGAAGAAGATCACGCCGCCGGTCAATAATCCCCAACCGACCAGGCTCGTGGGCCTGGAGCGAACCTCAGGCTCGGTCGTCTGCTTCGCTGACATCGGTATGCCTCCCGTTCGACGCGCTCTGTATCGACTGAAAAATTCCGTCCTGATCGACCGACTTCCGAGGTAAAGGTAGGTAGGGCCGCGCTGCCATTCATCAGGGCAGACGCTTGAGGACTCTGAGGGTTAGCCCTTGGGCAGCCTTGGGTTATCCCTCATGCCGAGGTCCGAGCGCTGTGGGAGCATCGAGCGTGTGGACCTGACCGCCGTCATCGTCGATGACCACGCAGACTTCCGCGACCAGGCCGCCAAGATCCTGAGAGCATCCGGCTACGAGGTCGTCGGGTCGTGTTCGGACGGTCGGTCAGCGGTCGCTTCCATCTCCGCCTTGCGACCCGACGTGGTGCTGCTTGACGTACAACTTCCGGACACCGACGGCTTTGCGTTGATCTCGCAACTCGACGCAGTCTCCGATGGTGCGACCATCGTGCTGATCTCGACTCGCGAGGCCGCTGATTATGGCGGACGTATTGCTCACAGCGGCGCGGCCGGGTTCATCAGCAAGGCCGAGCTGTCGGCGCAGTCTCTGGCGAACGTGGTCGCCGGGCCATGACCACCGGGCCCGGTGTCGCAACCCCGGACCTCCCGACCTCGGCAACCGGTGCCGATCAGCCCGAGGGCACCCGACAGCTGCCGCGCGACGGCCACACGTCGCGGGTCCTGGCCCCTGTGCTGGGGCTTTTCGCCGCCCTGCTCGTGGTCGCGGGTTTCAGCCTGGGTTTCCACCTGGCCAATCTCCACAACGGCCTGATCGCCGCAGCATTCACAGGGGTCGGACTGTTCGTCCTCCGGCTAAGGCCCGGCCATCGCGAGGGTTGGCTGTTCATAGCCACGGGCGTGGCTCATGGCGTGATGTTCTTCGGTCGTCAGTACGGCCTCTACGCCGTGAACGAGGATCGTGCGCGCCTCCCCGGCGCATCGTGGGTGATGTGGTTCGGGGTGTGGCCGCTGGCCCTGGTCCTGGTGCTCATCGGCGTCACGATGATGTGCTTTCCCGACGGGCGGCTGCCCTCACCCGCATGGCGCCCGGTGGTGGCTGTCATGGTGCTGACCGGGGCGCTTCTAGCGCTGGTCTCGGCGCTATGGCCGGTGGAGTACACCTACAACTCCGCGGCGGCTCCCCATCCCTTGAACCTGGGTGGATACGACGCAGCGCAGAGGGTGTGGGAGGTCGTCGCCCATACGTCGTACCTGCTGTTCCAGCTGGTCTGGGTCGTTTGCGTGGTCGTCCGTCTCCGGCGCGCCGAGGGTGACGAGGCGCGCCAACTGAAGTGGTTCGCCTACGCCGTTGCCATGGGCGCGGTGGCTATGGCTCTAGGATTCGCCGTCTTCGGTTCACCGACGCTCGGTGTCCTGGCCGTGCCCGTCGTTCCGATCGCCGCCGGTGTGGCCATCGTCAAGTACCACCTCTACGACATCGATGTGGTAATCAGCAAGACCTTGGTGGTCAGCGCGATGGCCGGCATAATCGCGGCCGCGTACGGCGTGCTCGTCGTGGGCGTGGGGCGCCTGGTGGGAGCCGGTGAGAGCCCCGACCCCGTGCTGTCCTTCGTGGTGATGGTCGCGGTCGCCGTGGCGTTCGAGCCCGTCCTACGCCGAGTCCAGCGGGGAGCCGACCGACTCGTCTATGGCCGGCGACCGACACCGTACGAAGCGCTGGCCCGGCTATCGACCCAGGTCAGCGTTGGGGGCCAGAGCGCCGACCTACTGACCGGACTCGCCTCGACTCTCGCGGAGGGTGTCGGAGCCGCCGACGTGACGTTGTGGGTCGGCTCCGGCGAAGACCTGGTGGCGGTGGCGTGGTGGCCACCCGGGGTCGGCACCGAGACGCGGTCGGTTCCGGCGCCCGTGGATCTGGCTTCGTTGGGGCGAGACGGACGAACTCATGTCCGTCCGATCGTGCATCAGGGGACACTTCGGGGCGCGGTCACGTTGACGAAAGCGCCGGGCGAGGCCCTGGCGGCGTCCGAGGACCGCTTGCTTCGCGATCTCGTCGCTCAAGCCGGGCTGGTCATCGACAACGTCGGTCTCGGAGTCGAACTGCAGGAACGTCTGCATCAGATCTCGCTGCAGGCCGCCGAGCTGCGGGCTGCCGCCAAACGCATCGTGGCGGCCCAGGACGCTGCCCGTCGACGCATTGAGCGCGATCTGCATGACGGTGCACAGCAGCGGTTGGTGACGTTGGCGCTCAGCTTGCAGGATGTCTCGTCGCGGGCTTCGTCGGCCGGCGACCCGGACCTGGCCGCCAGGGTGGACGAATCGCGGCACCAACTCGCTCGAGCATTGGCCGAGCTCCGCGACATGGCCCGCGGCATCCATCCGGCGATCCTGACCCAGGAGGGGTTCGAGGCCGCCGTCCTCTTCCTGGCGGAGCGGTCACCAATTGCTGTGCAGGTCGAGGTGCGGCTCGACGAACGCCTTCCTGAAGAAGTCGAGGCGACCGCCTACTACATCGTGAGCGAGGCGTTGACCAACGCCGCGAAGCACTCTGCCGCCTCCAACATCGTGGTCAAAGTGATGTGTCGCGATGGCCGGCTGTCCGTCGAGGTGACCGACAACGGTCGAGGCGGCGCAGATGGTCGACGGGGCAGCGGGTTGCAGGGCCTCACCGACCGCCTGGCGACGCTCAGTGGAGGGCTGGCGGTGCACAGCCCGGTTGGCCACGGCACTCACCTCAAGGCGACGATCCCGTGCGGGTGATCCTCGCTGACGATGCCGTCCTGTTCCGGGAAGGGACGGCCCGGATCCTGAGCGACGCGGACATCGAGATCACCGGCCAAGCCGGAACCGCAGCGGAGCTGTTCGACCTGGTCCGCAGAGATCCTCCCGACGTCGCCATCATCGACATCCGGATGCCGCCCGGCCACTCCACGGAAGGCATAGACGCCGCGGTCGAGATCCGCCGGATGTCCCCGAATGTCGGTTTACTGCTCCTCTCACAACACGTCGAGACC
The DNA here is from genome assembly GCA_030853345.1 of Actinomycetota bacterium. GTDB lineage: Bacteria > Actinomycetota > Actinomycetes > Mycobacteriales > Jatrophihabitantaceae > QHCC01. The sequence goes on from JALYVG010000092.1 coordinate 10,873, forward strand.
CACGTCGCCGTGCGACTGATCTCCGATTTCCACGACGGCGTGGGCTATCTCCTCAAGGAGCGCGTCTCCGACCTGGCCGGCTTCGCCAGCGACGTACGGCGGGTCGCCAACGGCGACTGCGTGATCGACGCGGAACTTGTCGCCCGCCTGCTGGACAAGAAACGCGCGGGCGACCCCTTGGCTGCCCTGACGGAGCGAGAGCGGAGAGTGCTCGCCCTGATGGCCCAAGGGCTCTCGAACAGCGCGCTGTCCACCGAGCTGAACCTCAGCACCAAAACGATCGAGGCCCACGTCCGGAGCATCTTTACCAAGCTGGACCTCGTCCCGGATGCCGCAGAACACCGGCGGGTGCTCGCCGTGCTCGCGTTCCTACGCTCCTGATGCCAGGCTGCGGCCGGTTGACTCACAGCTCTGGACTGTTGCGTTGACGATCGTCGGTCACATCGAGTGGAGGGGCGGGTGCTTTGCCGGAATCACACGCAGGATGCGAGTTCGTCGAACGCGACGCGGACCCGATCATGTGCTGGCAGGTCGCGGTGATCTCGTAGTGACCGCGGCGAGGTTTTGCACGAACGCGTGCCCGCTTTAGATCGTGCGCGTGCAGGCAAGTCTTTTGAGTCCGCGCATCGGCCGCAGCCCGCGCCTTGAGCCGTCCATGGCGGCTTCCACACGATTGTTCGCGTACAGCTCCGTGACGTGACGAGCTGTCCAGACGAACTCGTCGATCACCCGCGGCTAGACCGGCGCTCGGTCGGTGGTGACCTCGACCGGCGACAGGCCGACTCGCAGTGCTCGGGTGAAGAACTCCCGTGCAGCCGCGGAATCGCGTCGTCGGCCCCCTTCGCCAAAGAAGGCGGGAGGACCGCAGAGACCCAACCGCGCATCGACCGGCCACGATGAACCGTCACCGGCGTTGCACATGAGGCTCTCTGGCTCGACCAGAACCGGCTGAGATTTGTGGGCCCCTTGCCTACTTGCAGTCTGTCAATCCGAGGAGATCGACCGGGGTCGGTGGCCATCTTGTGCCATATCCCAGATGACCTCGGGCATGTCCCCTTGCGGTCATCTCGGGCCCGAACGACGCCGAGTTCTGTCAGCGTGTGAGCGAATGGGTGGGCCGCGGATACATTCCCTACAGGAATTCGATCATGGCGGTCCGCGCGGGAGGGGTCACCGTCGGGCAGGCACTCGTGTGGCCCACCGTGGTCCCCGCTGAACGCGTCGGGCCCGGATCGCCGCGGGGTCAGCCGGTTCTATGGCACTGCCTCTGACGCACTGCCGCGACCTTCCGGGACGTGGCGCTGCTCGACATCCGGTGCGGAGTCATCAGTGTGATCACCGTGCGTACCGCGAGCTGCTGGCCCTACGACGCGATCTCCAGCGCGAACGGGATGTTTCCCTCGGTTGCGATGGAGTACGGGCAGACGCCCTTGGCCGCCTGTGCCAATCGATGAGCGGTTGTGCCCTCGATACCGGGCAGGCTGACGATGAGCCGGACCTTCAGCGTGTATGCATTGCCTCGTGGCCCCATGGCGACCTGGGCTGTGACGGAGGACTCCCCCAGTGGGATCCCTTCCTGTCGAGCGATCAGTTTGACTGAACTGTGGAAACAAGCCGCGTAGCCGGCCGCGAAGAGCTGCTCAGGGTTGGTGCCAACGCCGCTTCCGCCGAGCTCCTTGGGAAGGGCGAGTGCTAGATCGAGTTGACCGTCTTCACTCTGAACGAGGCCGCTTCTGCCGTCTTCAGTTGAGCGGACTGCGGTGCGGTAGACCACCTTGTCTGGGCCTACCGCGCAGGCCGAACCGTCGTTTGTCATCGTGCCGTCGTTTGTCATCGTGCTTCCTCGCATCCTGGTCGCATCTGGAGTCGCGTTGCTTTGCAGGTGCAGTCTCCGGAGGAAGGTCACTGGATGTCGAAGAACTTTGCGGAAATCGCAAGTGCAGACCAGCGAGGCGGCGGAAAGCGGCCTCAGGTCGCGGGGATCAGAGGTGGGGTTTGACGCGCGCTACCGAGTGACTGCCCGCGGGGCCAAACATGTGAAGGATCTCGACAGCATCTGCGTTTGCTGGGCCAAACCAGTGCGGTTGGCGCGTGTCGAATTCGGCGACCTGTCCGGCGCTGATCGTGGTGTCGCTGCTTCCGAGAATCAGGCGAAGCGTTCCGGAGAGGACATAGAGCCACTCGTACCCCTCATGGGTGACGAGTCGCGGATTCTGTGGGGCCAGAATCTGCTTGAAGATTTGGACCCGCCCTGGGTGCTCCGTCAGCGGAACGACGATGCTCCCGCGCTTGTGGCGCCGCGGTTTCAGATGTACGCGAGGGTCACCAGTGGCGGGCGCGGCGATGAGTTGGTCCAGCGCGATTCTGTAGACCCGTGTGAGGGGTATCAGGAGGTCCAAGGTCGGTCGCCGTTTGCCGACCTCCAGGCGAGACAGTGTGCTGACCGACAGGCCGGCTTCGGCGGCGACGCTGTCGAGTGATTGTTGGCGCTGCTGTCTGATCTCCCGGAGCCTGGGGCCGATCGCGGACAGGACCTCACCGACAGAAGTGCCAGCGCTCGCCTTCGTGTCGCCATCCATGGTGTCGATTGTGCCGGAGTCACCCTTTGGTTTTGCGCTTTCTGCAAGAACGCTAGGAGTCCATTGTCCTGCTGAAGAACACTCGCGGTGTCTAGGTCACGCGCCGTGCCCAGGTGGTCTGCGGTGGTCTCAGGAGGTTTCCCGGTGAGTGCTGCTGTCATGTCTGTCGCAGATCGCGAACTGTCTGCGAGCAGGCGCTGGCTGGTTCTCGCGGTCTGCGCGTCGAGCTTGTTCCTCGTGGGGTTGGACACCACGATCGTCAATATTGCCCTTCCCGCGGTTGGGGATGGATTGTCGATCGGCACACGCGGCCTGGAGTGGGTGGTGGATGCCTACGTCATCGTGTTCGCGAGCCTGCTGATCACCTCGGGAGCGCTGGCGGACAGGTTCGGCCGCCGCCGCGTCTTCATGGTCGGCTTGATCGGTTTCGGTCTCACCTCACTGCTGTGCGCGCTGGCTCCTACTGGCGGCGCGCTAGTCGCTGCAAGGGCGCTGCAGGGCGTGGCGGCGTCGATGTTGAGTCCGGTGGCGCTGGCGATCGTGGTCGCCACGATGCCGGATCCACGGGAGCGGGCCCGGGCGATCGGCGTGTGGGCATCGGTGTTCGGCTTGTCCATGGCCGCGGGCCCCGTGGTCGGCGGGGCCTTGCTGAGCGTCTTCGACTGGCGATCGGTGTTCTGGGTGAACGCACCGCTGGTGCTGATCGCGCTCGTGGCCGTCCTCGTCGTGGTCCCAGAGTCACACGGGTCGCGGACTCGGCCGCTCGACCTGCCTGGACAGAGCCTGCTGGTGGCGATCCTGGTGCTGGTGGTCGGCGGCCTGATCGAGGGACCACATGCCGGGTGGACCTCGTCGGTCATGCTCGCGGTCTACGTCGCCCTCGTCATCGTTGCACCGGTGTTCATCCGGGTTGAGACACGCTGCGTCGCCCCTTTGATCGACCTCCGAGCGTTCCGGCATCCGGCGTTCACCGCTGCCGTGCTGGGCGCCATCGCAGTGTTCGTCGCGATCTCCGTAACTCTGTTGTTCAACACCTTCTACCTGCAAGGAGCACGCGGGTGGTCGCCTCTGGCCACAGGTGTCGCTGTGCTGCCGATCGCAGTCGGCGCGACCGTGTGCGCGCCGCTCTCGGGCTATCTGGTTGGACATACGGGGCCCCAGATACCGTTGATCGTCGCCGGTGGGTTCATGTCGTCGGCGGGTCTAGTGGCATTGCTGGCCACCGCATCAGCTGACGCCGCTGACGATGGGATTGGGCTGCTCCTGGTCGCCTACGCATTGTTCGGTATTGGGGTCGGATTCGCGAACGCGCCCATCACCAACACCGCGGTGAGCGGGCTTCCCGCGGCGCGCGCCGGAGTGGCCGGCGGAATCACGTCGACCGCACGACAGCTCGGTGCTGCCGTCGGTATCGCTGTCGCCGGCGGACTGCTCGGTTCGGTGCTCTCGTCGGAGGGCGATGCACGCCCGTCAGACCTCGAGGGTGCACTCACACCGGGCTGGATCAT
>JALYVG010000054.1 GCA_030853345.1 Actinomycetota bacterium
GTCCTCGGGCACGCCAGCGCCGGCATGTCGATGACCTACAGCCACATCTCCGACCCGACCGTGCTGGCCGACTACGCCGCGATCCTCGCCCCGGGCGCGGTCATCGCCGGCCCGATCGCCGAGCGCATCCGCAACCACGAGCTCGACCAAGCTGCGCTGGACTGGCTGCAAACCAACTTCTACAAGACCGAACTCGAACTCGGCCGCTGCCTGCGGCTGCCCCAAGAAGGCCCGTGCGAATGCGACCTCTACCTCAGCTGCTCGAAGTTCGTCACAACCCCCGACTACGCCCCACGCCTGCGCGAACGACTCACCGTCGAGACCACCCTCGCCGACGACGCGCAACAGCGCGGCTGGACCCGGGAAGTCGAACGACACCAACGCATCGCCGAACGCATCAGGGCATTGCTGTCGGAACTGGCAGTCACAATCGAGCCACCCGAAAGAACCCCGACGAGCATCTGCACCGAACACACACGATCGGAATGACCGATGAGCACCCTCGAGCCAGACCCGCTGTTGTTTCACCGCGACGGGCTGCGCAACTACCTGCAGGACAGGCTCGTGGCGGCACGCACCACGATCGAGGACTGGGATCCGGACCGGCTGCTGCAAACGCCTGACCACGACCTCGTGCAGGAGATCACCGAGCACTACTCCGTCGAATGTCCGATCCCTGTTCGCGCCGAGATCCAGGCGCTGCCGACCGAGGACGGCCACAGCCACTTCCGCGACGGATTCGGCGACCAGGTCCGCCAGCGCATCATCGTGCGTCGCTACGTAATTCCCTTCACCGGCGACGCTGACGTGTTCGCCTGGCAAGCGAGCACGTTCACCCACAACCCACCTCGCGCGAAGGTCACCGCCCACCCCAGCGGCGGGGGAGAGCTGCAGATCTCGTTGCAAGCGCTGCAAGGCCAAAACGCCGACGCCAATCAGATCCGTCAAGCGGTCCATGCAGAACTGGACAAGATCGACCGACACCTGGAGTGGGCGCGCGGCGACATCGCTGCCTACACGCGCGACCTGGCGACCATCTCGGCCGGAGTCGCGACCCGAAAGGCCGAGGTGTTGCGCGAGCGCGATCTCGAAGCCGCCATCGGCTTCCCCGTGCGTCGCCGAGCCGACGCCAACCGCTACGTCGTCCCGGTGCGCCGCAAAACCATCAAGGCCACGACCCCGCCTCGAACCGCGCAGCCGTTCACCCCAGAGCCCGTGCTGGGCGACGACGACTACGAAGCTGCCCTGACCGTCCTCACGAGCAGCCGCAACGCCCTCGAACGAACACCGTCGATGACCAAGACCCTCACCGAGGAGAAGATCCGCGATCTTCTGCTGGTCAACCTCAACGCCCAATTCGAAGGCGCCGCCGCGGGAGAGGTGTTCAACGGATCCGGAAAGACCGACATCCTTATTCGGGAGAAGGACCGCAACATATTCATCGCTGAATGCAAGATCTGGAAAGGCCCAAAGACGATCAGCGACGCCCTCGACCAATTGCTCGGCTACCTCGTCTGGCGCGACACAAAGGCTGCGATGCTCCTGTTTATCCGCAGCGGAAAGCCAACCGAGATCATGGAGAAATCGCTCGCCACCATCGAGGCGCACTCCAATTACAAGCGCACCCTGCGACGCGGCCCCGACGGTGAACGAAGCGACTTCGTGGTCCACGCGAACGGCGATCAGGCCCGCGACATCCGCCTCGCCTTCCTGCCCTTCGTGCTCCCATCTGAGTAGATCTGTCCGTTTTGAGCAGTCCAGATAAACGCGGTCGGAACCGTCGCGGCGGTGGCGTTCGCAACCGTCGGTCAATCGACAAGCACGTCGACACCGCCGGATCAGCAGGGGGCATTGTTCGGGAGGGTCCTAGTTGGCGGTGATGGTGTCGTTGGCAAGGGTGACGGTGCCGTCCGACAGGGCCCGGCCGGCGAGGTGGGCGCTGTCACCGAGGGTGATGGCGCCCTTGGCCATGATGGTGCCGGCGAAGGCGGAGTTGGCGCCGGTGTTGGCGGCGCCGTTGACCTGCCAGAACACGTTCGCGGCTTTGGCGCCGTTGACCAGGGCGACGGTGCTGGACGCGGCGGTGTTCAGGGCTGCATTGACCTGGAATATGAAGACCGCGTTCGGGTCGCCTTGGGCGTCCAGGGTGAGTGTGCCGGTCAACGTGAACGCGGCGGCGGCGTGGTGCACGCCTTTGTGGAAGGTCTTCCCGTTCTGGTCCCCGGCGAATTCGCTGCTGGGTGTGCGGCTGGCCGCGTCGTTGTAGCCATCGTGGAAGTCCGAGAGCGCTTGGGCTGCGTATCTGTCACCGGCGTGGATGGTGCCGGCGACCGTCCCCGGTGCGAACCCGGTGTACGAGCTGCCCGGGCTCACGCCCAGGTCACCGCTGAGCGCGCTGATCCCGGTGCTGACCACGTTCGACCCGGTCAGTACCGAGTACACGGACGGCACGCTGATCGTTACGCCGCCGCCACCGCTGACAGGGGGCACCGAGGGCCTGCTTGGGTTGGCCGGCAAGGTCACCGGCAAGGTCACCTGTCCACCGTTCGTCGTCGTGCTACGCCCGCCGCCTGGCACCGGCACGGTGTGGCCACCCTTCGGGGCGGAGGAATGGCGCGGCGCCCCAGGCGTACTGGGCGTCGTGGGCTGCTGCGTGGGAACCGCAGCAGCGGAACAGTCGGTGCATGGCATCGGGCCGAATTCGTCGGTGGGCGCATTGTCCAAGCAGTTGCAGCCCAGTTTGGATTGCAACCCTATTGCCCGCGCGTAGGCCTGGGCGGCAACGCGAGCTGAGTCGATCACGCGGTCTGGCAGCGGGCCGGCGCCCAACCGGCTGGCGATGGCCGTGAGTCGGTCAACCTGGCCGGGCGCCCAGCCGATCATGATCGCCAGTGGGGCGGCCGAGCCACTGCTGACCGCCTTGGCGTCCAACAATTTCGCGCCGCTGCGGGTGTCGGAGTCGGCCGAGTCCAGCGTGTCCGTAATGAGCTTGGCGGTGTGCGCGTTGACGCCGCCGGCTGCGCTAGCGCCGGAGCCGGCGCCCATCGAAGAGGTGCGCGACACCAACGCCGAGACCTCTTCGGCCCGCGTCTGGGCAAGCTTCAGGTATTCGTGGCCCTTCGCCGTGTCGCCGGTCGTGAGTGCCAGCGCGAGGTTCTCGTTCGCCCGTTTCAGCGAGTAGAGCGCATCGCCGGGCAGCGCCTTCTTGCTGACCCACACCGCGCCGCCGAGCAGCATGGCGAACACCGCGATGACGGCGGTGGCGACCGAGAGGGGTCGGGCGACGGAAATCCGCGACGTCCAGCCGGCAGCGGGAGCCAGCCGCGATCTCGCCGGCTTGGCCGCATGCAGCGGCTTACTGGCCGTCGCCGCGGGGCGGCGCGCCTCGATCGTGACGCCTTCGGCGATCAGCCGCGGGGCGACGGCGACGAGTTGGGCGCGCAGTTCTGCGCGGAAGTGCGCGCGCGGCGCCGGCGCCGGCTCGAGGCTGGCGAGTTGGCCAACAAGGCTCCGAATCCGGGGGTCACTTGACCGGGCCGGATCCTCGAATCGACGAAGCGATGCACTCAGCATCGATACGCGATGCTCAGCCATGTCCCGCATCCCCTACCCGGATAACGCCCTGCCTACGGTAGGCAGCCTCGGAGGAAGCAGTCCCCGCGCTTCCGTGACTCACTCCGATCAACAAGCCGAAGCCCTTTTCGATACTCATCGCAGGTCCTCGCCAACCAATTCGGCGAGCTTGCGCACGGCGCGGTGTTGCAGTGCCTTGATGGCGCCGTCGTTCTTGCCCATCACGGCCGCGGTCTCGCTGACTGAGAACCCCTGGATGAACCGCAGCATCACGCAGTCTCGTTGCTCGGTGCCGAGTTGCTTCACCGCCAGCATCAGTCGATCGGAGCTCAGCGCGTCGAGCACCGCGGCTTCGGGGCTGGGCGAGGATTGCTTGCCCTCGATGGTGTCCGCGGTGGTTATTTCGAGTCGGTGCCGTGCCGACTTCATATGATCGAGCACGATATTGCGGGCAATGGTTATAAACCAGGCGCCGATATCGCGACCTTGATAGGAAATCGTGCTGATCCGCCGTAGTGCGCGCAGAAATGTTTCGCTGGTGAAGTCCTCGGCCATGCCGCGGTCGTTCACGCGGTAATAGATGAAGCGGAACACGATGTCGACGTAGCGGTCATAGAGCTGGCCGAACGCCTCGCCGTCGCCGGCCTGGGCCAGCGTGACCAGCCGCCAGGTCTCGACGTGCTGGTCCTCCACCACTGCGGGATCGGGGGTCTGCGGCGGGGCCCCTCCCGAGGCGCTGCGGCCAGCGGCGGCATGTGCGCGCCCCCGCTTGGCGTGGGTGGCCGGGATGGTGGCCTCGGAGGCCATCGGCACACCGTCGGGCACTCCTGGACTCGCCAGTGCGAATGCGGGCCGCGTACCCATTGCCAGGCGCGCGTCGTTGATCAATTCAGCCAGAGTGCGCAGGCCGTATCCCGGGTCGCCAGTTCCCGGGATGGGCAGTGCTGCCCTTGGCATGAAGCAACTACCCTTCGGCAGGGGTGAGCGTGTGAAGACGGCGCTAACCTTACCTGCCGGTTCGGCGCGATACAGCCTCCGACGGACACCAATCCGGAGCACGAACCGCCAAGCCTGCGGTGACGGGGACCGCCGGACAACGGGAGGCAGCCCCGAAGAGCCCGCCGGCATCGGGCACTCCTCCGATCCGGCGCAGCACACACGCCGTCACGCTGCGCGATCATCGACGCCGAAACCCGGCTGACCCGGGCCGAATTCGACGGCGCCGTCACCCGCGTTGCTCTCGCGGTGCTGGCTGCCGGCGCAGTACCGGTGACCGGGTGGCCCTCGAGCTGGGCACCGGCATCCCGTTCGCCGTGCTTTACCTGGGCGCGCTGCGGGCAGGTCTGGTTGCGATCGAGGTGCGGGTCGCTTCGGGGTCCCGGCCAACTGGGAGAACCGTCTCAAGCTGTCCCTATCGCTCCCGGAGGCGCTGTTGCGTTGACGATCGTCGGTCACATCGAGTGGAGCTGGCGGGCGCTTTGCCGGGATCACAGGCAGGATGCGAGTTCGTCGAACGCGACGCGGACCCGATCATGTGCTGGCAGGTCGGCGGTGATCTCGTAGTGGCCGCGGCGT
>JALYVG010000123.1 GCA_030853345.1 Actinomycetota bacterium
GAGGGCATCCACGGCGCCGTTGTCAACGCTCCGGCGGCAATCTGGTACTGCTGCGTGACCGCGGGGGTCCCCGCGTGCAAAGCAGGGTCGCTGTCGGCCGGCAGGATTCCGCCGGACGGGCGGAACGCGCGGTTGAACGACCAGCCGTCCCCGTCGTAGTAGTCGACGTTGGTGATGCCGAAGAAGGCCGGCGCCTCGCGGTCAAGGGTGACCCGGAAGACCGGTTGGCCGGGTGTCGTGGGCTTGGCCGGGCGCAGGCCGGAGATGAACGCGACCGGGCTCAGCGGCTGGGAGCTGTCGACCAGCGGGACGCGTCACTCACGAGGCGCTTCGGCGCTGGCTGGCCGCCACGACCGGGTCAGCGGTGGGCCGCCCGGTGCGCGCGGCGATCACGCGAGCGTAGTGGCCGATGAGCTGGTCGGTCACTCGAGTCCACGTGCGGCCCACGACGCAGCGCCGGGTGCGGGCCCGAACCGCGGCCCGCTCGACCCGGTCGGCGCCGGCCGAGGCGACCAGCGCGGCGAGCACCTCGGGATCCTCCCCTGCCCAAAGCCAGCCGTTCTCGCCGTGCCGGACCAGGTCCAGGGGACCGCCCGAGGCGGCGGAGATCACCGGGACGCCCGCGCACAACGCCTCCTGCACGACCTGACAGAAGGTCTCGTCGGCGCCGGGCTGTACGAGCAGGTCGAGGGAGGCCATCGTCGCGCCCAACTGGGCACCGGATAACTGCCCGGTGAACCTCGCAGCGGGCATGAGCCGTTCGAGGGCTGCCCGGCGCGGCCCGTCCCCGATGATCACCACCTGCACCCCCGGCAACCGGGTCAGCGGCTCGAGCGCATCGACCCGCTTCTCGGCCGCCAGCCGGCCCACGAAACCGACGAGCAGCCCGCCGGGGCCGGCCGCAGCCAGTAGCGACTCGCGCAGCCTCTCGTCGCGACGCAGGGGATGGAACTGATGCCCGTCGACACCGCGCGACCACATCGCCAACGGCCCGATTCCGTGCCGGCGCAGTTGATAGGCCGTGGCGCTGGAGGGCGCCAGGGTCAGGTCGGCTGCGTTGTGAAGTCGCCGCAGCCACGACCACAGCAGCGGCGAGCAGTGGCCCAGTCCGTAGCGCCGCAGGAACCCCGACAGGTCGGTCTGGAACGCCGCCACGCTGGCTACGTCCAGGTCGGCTGCCGCGTGGACTGCCGCCCAGCCCAGCACAGCCGGGGAGGCGAGGTGCACGACGTCCGGGCAGAGATCGCGCAGGACGGGCACCAAGTGCTGGCCCGGCCGGGCGACGGCCAGCCCGCGATAGCCGGGCAGCGTCACCGACGGCACCCGTACTACCTCGATGCGATGACCCGAGGCGCTGCGGTAGCTCTGTCCACTGGGCGCCACGACGATGGGCTGGTGACCGCGCTCGGCCAACTGGTCGGCCACGCGCAGGACCGAGTTGACGACGCCGTTCACAGCAGGGGTGAACGTCTCAGCCACGATGGTCACCCGCACGTGTTGACGATCAACGGCCCAGGCGGCCACGCGCCGGGTTCAACGTGACCGGCGGCCCAACATCCGGTGGCCGTCCGGTGCCGGCCGGCGACACCCCGCCCGGTGCGCCACGCGTCGCCCGGACTGACTATCCTGCGAATAGGCAATTGCGCTGCCCCGTACGCACCAGGCAGGCCCAGTCCGACCGGGAGGCATGTTGACCACGACAGTCGAACCGACTGCGGCAGACCTGCCGGAGCCGCGACCGATCGTCGCGCGGCCGTTTCCGGCGCACGAGGCATCCAAGGGCTCGATGTTCGGTCAGGTCCTGCGCACCACCGACCACAAGCTGATCGGCCGGATGTACCTGGTCACGTCACTGATCTTCTTCGCCATCGGCGGCGTGATGGCGCTGATGATGCGCATCGAACTGGCCCGCCCCGGCCTGCAGTACCTGAGCCCGGAGCAGTACAACCAGCTGTTCACGATGCACGGCACGATCATGCTGCTGCTGTTCGCCACCCCGATCGTGTTCGCGTTCGCCAACCTGGTCCTCCCGCTGCAGATCGGCTCGCCCGACGTCGCCTTCCCCCGGCTGAACGCCTTTTCCTACTGGCTGTTCCTGTTCGGCGGCCTCACCGCGTCCTCCGGCTTCCTGACCCCAGGTGGCGCCGCCGACGCCGGCTGGACGCTGTACGCGCCGCTGAACAACGAGCTGAACTCACCCGGCGCCGGCACCGACCTGTGGTTGCTCGGCCTGGCCCTGGCCGGCCTTGGCACCATCCTCGGCGCGGTCAACATGGTCACCACGGTGATCACGCTGCGGGCGCCGGGCATGACGATGTTCCGGCTGCCGATCTTCACCTGGAACATCATGGTGACCAGCCTGCTGATCCTGCTGGCCTTCCCGATCCTGACCTCGGCGCTGCTCGTGCTCTGGGTCGACCGGCACATGGGAGCCCAGGTCTTCGACCCGCAGAACGGCGGGGCCATCCTGTGGCAGCACCTGTTCTGGTTCTTCGGCCACCCCGAGGTCTACATCATCGCGTTGCCGTTCTTCGGCATCGTCACCGAGATCATCCCGGTCTTCAGCCGCAAGCCGCTGTTCGGCTACAAGGGCATGATCCTGGC
>JALYVG010000063.1 GCA_030853345.1 Actinomycetota bacterium
TTCTTGGCCGGAACCTTCTTGGCCGGAGCCTTCTTGGCCGGAGCCTTCTTGGCCGGCCCAGCCTGCCTGACGGCGGCGACTGCCTTCTTGGCCGGGGCCTTGGCCAGCTTGCGGGCGCCGCTCGTGATCTCCTTGAACTGCGTGCCCGCCTTGAAAGCAGGAACGGCGGTCTTCTTCACGTGCACCGAGGCACCGGTCGCGGGGTTACGAGCCTTGCGAGCCGCACGGTGGCGCTTCTCGAAGATCCCGAAGCCGGTGAGCACAACTCGCTCACCCTTGGACACGGCGGCGTAGATGGTGTCGAGGACCGCGTCGAGAGATTCGGCGGCTCGCTTCCTGTCTCCGCCCATCTTCTCGGCGAGCCTGTCGATGAACTGGGCCTTGTTTGGCACGGGGTCCTCCCGGACAGTCTGCTTGGTCGACCACGATGGTCGCTTCGTTGGCCACCGTAGGACGTTAAGCACCGGACGACAACGCAATCCGCCTTGTGTCGCAGGGTTTTCTCGACCCGCCGGCGACGGCTGCCAGTGGCCTACGGCAACCTCCAGGCAGGATTCCCGTTACTGCGTGGGGAATTTCGTCGTTTTCACAGCGGAACTGACGGTAGCCAGGGTTTGCGTGTCGATTCGTACCCGGTGACCGCATCGGTGTGTCGCAGAGTCAGCCCGATGTCGTCGAATCCTTCGAGCAGCCGCCAGCGGGTGTAGTCGTCCAACTCGAAGTCATGCACCTCGCCACTCCAGCGCACCTGACGCTCGAGCAGATCGACGGTGACCTGCGTCGTGGGATCGGTCTCGATGTCGTCCCACAATCGCTGCACGATCTTCTCGGCCAGTTCCACCGTGAGCAGGCCGGCCTTGAGCGAGTTGCCGCGGAAGATGTCGGCGAAGCGCGGCGAGACGACGGCGCGGAAGCCGTAGTCGACCAGCGCCCACACAGCGTGCTCACGTGATGATCCGGTGCCGAAGTCAGGCCCGGCGACCAGGATCGAGGCGCCGTCGTACTGCGGCTGGTTGAGCACGAAGGCCGGTTCGTTCAAGCGCCACGCGTGAAACAGGCCGTCCTCGAACCCGGTGCGGGTCACCCGCTTGAGGTAGACGGCAGGGATGATCTGGTCGGTGTCGACGTTGCCCCGGCGCAGCGGCACGGCCGTTCCGGTGTGCACGGTGAACTTGTCCATGACTGCGCCTCCTACAGATCTGCCGGGCTGGCGAGGTGTCCGGTGACGGCCGTGGCCGCCGCGACCAGCGGGGATACCAGGTGGGTCCGCCCGCCCTTGCCCTGGCGGCCCTCGAAGTTGCGGTTCGACGTCGAGGCGCTGCGCTCTCCCGGCGCCAGTTGGTCCGGGTTCATACCCAGGCACATCGAGCAGCCCGCCTGGCGCCATTCCGCGCCGGCAGTGGTGAAGATCGCGTCCAGGCCCTCGGCCTCGGCCTGTACTCGCACGCGCATCGACCCTGGGACGACGAGCATGCGCACCCCGTCGGCGACCACACGCCCTTCGATGACCTGCGCCGCAGCCCGCAGATCCTCGATCCGCCCGTTGGTGCAGGAGCCCACGAAGACCGTGTCGACCTTGATCTCGCGCAGCGGCGTGCCCGCCGTCAGACCCATGTATTGCAGGGCCTTCTCGGCCGCCACCCGCTCGGAGGGGTCGTCATAACCGGCCGGGTCCGGGACGCTGGAGTTCAAGGGCGCGCCCTGCCCCGGGTTGGTGCCCCAGGTGACGAACGGGGTCAGGGTCGAGGCGTCGAGTGTGACCTCGGCGTCGAACTCGGCGTCGTCGTCGGTGCGCAGACTGGTCCAGTACTGCACCGCGTCCTCCCACACCTTGCCGTGCGGGGAATGGTCGCGGCCCTTCAGGTAGGCGAACGTCGTCTCGTCCGGGGCGATCACGCCCGCCCGGGCGCCCCACTCGATGCTCATGTTGCAGACCGTCATCCGGCCCTCCATGGACATCCGTTCGAAGACCTCGCCGCGGTACTCGACCATGTAGCCCTGACCGCCGCCGGTGCCGGTCTGCGCGATCACGGCGAGGATCACGTCCTTGGGCGTGACGCCGGCCGGCGGCTCGCCGGTGACGGTGACGGCCATCGTCTTGGGGCGCTCCATCGGTAGCGTCTGGGTCGCCAGGACGTGCTCGACCTGGGAGGTGCCGATGCCGAACGCCAGCGCGCCGAACGCGCCGTGGGTGGAGGTGTGTGAGTCACCGCAGACGATCGTCATGCCCGGCTGGGTGATTCCGAGCTGGGGGCCGATCACGTGCACAATGCCCTGCTCGGCATCACCCATCGGATAGAGGCGGACCCCGAAATCGGCGCAGTTCTTTCGCAGCGTCTCGACCTGGATGCGGCTGACCGGGTCGGCGATCGGCTGGAAGATGTCCTGAGTGGGGACGTTGTGGTCCTCGGTCGCCAGCGTGAGGTCGGGGCGGTGCACGGGCCGTCCAGCTACCCGCAGACCGTCGAACGCCTGGGGGCTGGTGACCTCGTGGACCAGGTGCATGTCGATGAACAGCAGGTCCGGTTCGCCGGCAGCGCTGCGCACGACGTGGCTCTGCCAGAGCTTCTCGGCGAGTGTCTTGCCCATAACGCCTTCCTTCACTTGCTATCTCATTATTTGAGACAATAGTATCGCTGAATGGGACAGAGTATCAGCGGCCGGGAGCACAGCGGTATCGGTGTCGTGGACAAGACGGTGGCGATCCTGGCGGCCGCCGCTGCCACGCCCCGCACGCTGGCCGAGCTCGTCGAGGCGACCGGGCTGCCCCGCGCGACCGCCCATCGACTGGCCGTCGCCCTTGAGGTGCACCGGCTGCTGGCCCGCGACGCTGAGGGGCGCTTCGTCCTGGGCTCGCGGGTGGGCGAGTTCGCCGCCGCCCTGCCGGATCCGCTGATCAGCGTCGGGCAGGCTGTGCTGGCCTGGGTGCGTGACGAGTGCGCCGAGAGTGCCCAACTGTACCGGCGCGACGGCAACGACCGGGTGTGCATCGCGGCCGCGGAACGGGCCAGCGGGTTGCGCACGACCGTGCCGGTCGGCTCCCGGTTGCCGCTCACCGCCGGCTCCGGTGCCCAGGTGCTGTGTGCGTGGTCAGACCCGGCGTCGCTGCAGGATGTGTTCGCCGCGTCGGAGTTCACGCCGCGCTCGCTGGCTGAGGTGCGCCGCCGCGGCTGGGCGCAGTCGGTGGCCCAGCGTGAGGCCGGGGTGGCGTCGGTGTCGGCCCCGGTTCGCTCCCCCGACGGAGAACTGCTCGCGGCCATCTCCATCTCCGGGCCGATCGAGCGCTTCGGCCGTACCCCCGGCCAGCGATTCGCGCCGGTGCTGATCGCCGGTGCCCGCCGCATCACCACCGCCCTTGCCTGATTCTGATCAGGCACCCTGTGCCCCGCCGAGTGGTCACTTGCGCGCCGAGTGGACCGTTATAGGTGACCACTCGCGGCCTGAATGACCACTCGGGGGCGGTGCCGCCGCGGTGTGAGGAGGTGGGGGGCGCGTCGGGCGAGCGCGGCCCGGACTTCGGCGGTGATCTCCCACGGCCGGCCGAACACCTCGGCCGGACCGTAGAGGCAGCAGAGCCAGCCCTCCCGCCGCATATCGGTGTTGCGGGTGAGGTCTCGCCGCATCCGCGTGATCTCGGCGTGGTCGGCGCCCTGGTATTCGAGCGCTAGCTTGGCGGCCTCGATGGATAGATCGGGCTCGGCCAGCCACCCACCGGTTGATCGACTCACCGCGGCGTTCACCTCGAAGCGGGGCAGATCGGGGGCGCTGACCGCAACACGGAGGTGACTCTCGGGACGCGAGCGCGACCGCCCGTCCAGCAGCGGCAAGGCCGATCGAGCCCTGCGGATGAACCGAGCCCGCGCAGTGCGGCGCACCACGCCGGCAAGGTCGTCGACCGAGGTACCGGCGCGCAGCGCGCTGTCGCCGGCCGCCACGAGTGAGGCCAGACCCACGACGCCGGCGAGATCACGCCAGGTACGCGCCGGAGTCGTCACCACCAAGCCGCTCATCGTCATCAGGTCCTCATCGGGCAACTGCCGGCGGTGGGCACAGAACTCCGCGCGTCTGGTCCGGGTCATCGAACTGCTTGCCACGACAGGCGCGGCCGTCGCCAGATGGAGCACGTCCGGCAGGTCAGGCAGCCAGAACCCGTGCAACCGCGCGGCGGTCGGCGCGACGACGACCGTGTACTCCGCCGACGTCTCCAGTGCCGCAGCGCACCGGGCGCCAAGATCTTCGGCCTGCTCTGTTGGGATCCAACAGCCCCGCGCCAACCGGCTCAGGCCGGCGCGAGCATGGGGCGCGACGACCTCGGTCATGTCTCATGTTGACCACGCACGACACGTCGCCGCCACACCGAACGGGGGACTGTGGACACGCCAGAAATCCATCCACAGCCGTCGAGTGGTCACTTGCGCGCCGAGTGGACAGCTATAGGTGACCATTCGACGGGTAAGTGACCACTCGACGCGGGCGAGAGAGCGGGCGGGCGGCGGTCAGCGCTACCAGTTCGTGGCGACGTAGGTCGTCTCCAGGTAGGCGTCGATGCCTTCGTAGCCACCCTCGCGGCCGATTCCGGACTGCTTCACGCCGCCGAACGGGGCAGCGGGATCGGAGACCAGGCCACGGTTCAGGCCGATCATGCCGACCTCGAGCCGTTCGCTGACCCGAAGCCCGCGGGCCAGTGAGCCGGTGTAGACGTAACCGGTCAGCCCCATCTCCGAGGCGTTGGCCACGGCCAGTGCGTCGTCCTCATCACGGACGCTGATGATCGGCGCCACCGGCCCGAACACCTCCTCGACGGCCACCGCGGCATCCCGCGGCACATCGGCCAGGACGGTGGCCGGATAGAAGAATCCCGCGCCGTCCATCCGCGTGCCGCCGACCACGGCACGCGCGCCGGCCGCGACCGAACGCTCGACCTTGTCGGCGATGCCGTCCACTGCCCGTGCGCTGACCATCGGCCCGAGCTGGGTCTGCTCGTCGGTGCCCGGACCCACCCGTAGCGCCGCCATCTTCTCGGCCAGCTTGGCGCCGAACGCCTCGGCGACACCCTCCTGCACCAGGAACCGGTTGGCCGCCGTGCAGGCCTGCCCGCCGTTGCGCATCTTGGCCAGCATGGCCCCCTCGACGGCAGCGTCGAGGTCGGCGTCGTCGAGCACGATGAACGGGTCGTTGCCGCCGAGCTCCATCGTGGTGTTGACGATCCGCTCGGCGGCCTGCTTCAGCAGCGTGCGGCCGACTCCGGTGGACCCCGTGAACGACAGCTTGCGCACCCGGTCATCGGCCAGCGCCGCCCCGACCAACTCACCGGAGTTGTCGGTCGTCAGGACATTGACGGTGCCGGCGGGCGCGCCTGCCTCGCTGAGCAGTTGGGCCAGTAGCAACGAGGTCAGCGGCGTCTCACCCGCGGGTTTGAGCACCACGCTGCAGCCCGCCGCGAGCGCCGGCCCCATCTTGCGGGTGGCCATGGCGGCCGGGAAGTTCCACGGTGTCACCAGCAGAGCGACGCCGACCGCCTTGCGGAACGTCAGGATCCGGTTCGCCCCCGACGGCGCGGTGCGCAGCGTGCCGTCGATGCGCACCGCCTCCTCGCCGAACCAGCGGAAGAACTCCGCGGCGTAGGTCACCTCGCCGCGGGCGTCGGTGAGTGACTTGCCCATCTCGAGCGACATCAGGTACGCGAGGTCCTCGCGCCGGGCGATCATCAGCTCGAACGTCTTGTGCAGCACCTCGCTGCGCTCGCGGGGCGGAGCAGCGGCCCACTCCGGCTGGGCTGCCGCGGCCGCGCCCAGGGCCCGGTCGAGGTCGTCGAGCCCGGCGATCGGGACGGTCGCGATCTGCTCCCCCGTCGAGGGATTGAGCACTGCGAAGCTGCCGCCAGACCCGTCGCCCCACTTGCCGTCGATGAACAGACCGGTCGGGGTGCCTGCTGGGAGCGTCATCTCGTCACAGCCCTCTCTGGTGCGCCCGCCCGGACGCGAGCAACTGCGTCCCAGCTTGCCACCCGGACGGTGTGCTCGTTGCCTCCCCCGTCCCGCGGCACGTCCGAGTTAGGGTTCCCAGGTACCAGCCGGCACGAAGGGACAAGGCGATGCGCGGCGAGGAGGCACGAGACACCGGAGCCTTGGTAGGCACCGCGCTCGCCGAGGTCACCGAGGTGGTGCGCGACGTGCACAAGGCGTTCGCCCATCGGCTCTTCAGCCGCGCCGGCGCCGCCGCTGTGCCGGCGCGGCTGATGCACGACGGCATCGCGGCGCTCGCCTACGCCTCGACGCGGGTCGGTGTCCGGGTCGTCCCGGCAGCGATCGGGCTCGCCGCGATGGCCAAGACCGACCCCGCGGCCGCGTCGGTGCACGACGACCCGCGCGGCCGCTTCGCCTTCGGTGCGATCAACGGGTTCTGGGGCGATCGGCTGGCCGTACAGCGCCCGGCGTTGGCACCACCGATGCGCATCAGAGCTCATGGCGCCCGGCTGCGCCAGGACCCCGCCACCGTGGTGCGCGACGTGGCCGGCACCGCGACCGGCCGCATCATCGTCTTCCTGCACGGGCTGTGCGAGAGCGACGTGTCGTGGAGCTTCCGGGCAGTCAAGACCTGGGGCGATCGCACCGTGACCTACGGCTCGCTGTTGCGCGACGAACGCGGCTGGTCACCGCTCTACGCCACCTTCAACTCCGGGCTCCACATCTCGACCAACGGACTCGACCTCGCCCAGCAACTCGATGCCATCGTGTCCGACTGGCCGGTTCCGGTCACAGACATCACCCTCGTCGGTCACTCGATGGGTGGACTCATCGCCCGCAGCGCTGCCCACCAGGCGGCCGGGCTGGGGTTGGCCTGGGTCACTTCGCTGCGCCATCTGGTCGGGCTCGGCGCACCGCACCTCGGCGCGCCGCTCGAGCGGGCGGTGAACAAGGCAACCCGCGCCATGGCGACGTTGCCTGAGACCCGGCCGTTGGCCGCCTGGTTGAACCGCCGCAGCGTCGGCATCAAGGACCTGCGCCACGGCGCGCTGGTCGAGGCGGACTGGTCCGGCTTCGACTCTGACGACCTGATGGACAACTGCACCGACCTCGACTTCCTGCCCGACGTCGCCTACTACGCCGTGTCCGCCACGCTCAGCCGCAGGCCGACGAGCCGGGTGCCCTTCCTCGGCGACCTACTGGTCGACCACGCCAGCGCGACGGGCAACGGGCCCCGGCGCACGCTGGCCTTCGAGGTCGAGCGGTGCCTGCATGTCGGCGGCAAACACCACTTCCATCTGCTCGGCGATCCCGTCATCTACGAACACCTGCGCGACTGGCTCGGGTAGATTGCGCGGTCGTGTCGGATTTCAGTGGGCGCTCGGTCCTCGTCGTCGGAGCCAACGGTGCGCTGGGGGGCGCGCTGGCCACGGCATTCGTCGGCGCGGGCGCCGTGGTCACCGGCCTCGACCGGCGGGCACCGCAACCGGCCCGCCAGGTCGCCGGGGTCGACTATCGCGAGGTCGACGTCCTCGACGACGCCGCCCTGGGTGACTGCTTCGACGCCGGTGCCGCGCCCTGGGCCGTGCTCAACGTGGTCGGGGGCTTCGCCGGGCACCGACCGCTGACCGCGCTCGATCCTGCCGAACTCAGCGAGCAGTTGACGCTCAACCTCGTCAGCGCTGCACTGGTGACCAAGCACGCGCTGCGCCGGATGGGAGAGACCGGTGAGGGGCGCCTGGTGCACACTGCCAGCCGGGCCGCACTGGTCACCGATGGGGTTGGCTTCGCGTACTCGGTCAGCAAGCTCGGTGTGCTGCACCTGGTGCAGATGGCCGCCGCCGAGACCCACGGCACCCGCATCACCGTCAACGCAGTGGTGCCCAGCATCATGGACACCCCAGCCAACCGCGCGGCGATGCCCGACGCCGCACACGATCAGTGGCCCGCGGTCGAGGATGTCGCCGCCGTCTTCGTCTTCCTGGCCTCGCCGGAGGCGCACCTGGTGTCCGGGGCGGCGTTACCCGTGTACGGACGGTCCTGATGTTCACAGTTGAGCGGACAGTCGAGGTCGACCGCCCAGTCGCGGACGTGTTCGCCTACCTGGCGGACTTCACCCATACCGAGCAATGGGATCCGGGCACGGTGCGCACGACGCGGACCGACCAGGGGCCGCTCGGCGTCGGCGCCCGGTTCCACAACGTGTCCGAGTTCCGCGGTCGCCGCACCGAGCTCGACTACCAACTCATGCGGTTTGATCAGGACGAGCACCTGACGTTCACCGGCACCAACCGGACCGTAACGGCCACCGACGACCTGGCCTTGCGCGCGACGGCGACGGGCACCCGTATCACCTATCGCGCCCACTTCACGTTCAAGCGTTGGGCGCGGCTCGCTGAGCCACTGCTGCGCCGAGGTTTGGACAAGATCGCCGACGACACGATCGCCCAGCTCGGGGCCACCTTGGAGACGTTGCCTCGTTGAGTCGGGTTACGCCGCTCAGCCGATGAGGCGCACGACGTCCTCGGCGCAGCCGTAGGCCAGGGTCACGCCCGCACCCCCGTGCCCGTAGCAGTGCACGGTGCGCGCGTCGTCCGGGTCGAGTTCCAGCCGTACGGTCGAGCGGGCCGGCCGCAGCCCGACTCGGTGCGCCACAACGCGTGCCCCGGCCAGTTCGGGCACCAGCTCGCTGGCCCGGCGCAGGATGGCGACGGCGGACCCAGGGCGCACCGCGCGGTCCTCATCGCCGTCGACCGCGGTGCCGCCCACGACCACCGTGTCCCTGCGCGGGACGACGTAGGTGGGCTCCAGCGCGTCGGTCTCGTCGAGTGTCCAGCGCCGCAGCCCGAACTGCTCGAGCAGCACGACCTGGCCGCGGACCGGCACTAGCTCCGTGTCACCAACCAACTCCCGGGCGCCGAGCCCGGTGCAGATGACGACCGCGTCCACGCCGTCGTGGGCGGCAGCCACGTCGGCGACGAACCCGGTGCGGATATCGACGTCCATCCTGCTCAGCCGCTCCATCAGCCAGCGGAGGTGCATAGGCATGTCCACCACCGGCGCGATCAGCTCGAACCCGTCGACGAATCCGGGCAGCAGATCGGTCGTGCGCACCCGGCCGAAAGCGGGCACCGCGTCCACCCACCACGGATCCGCCGTCACCACGCGGCACAGCTGACGCCCGGCACGCAGGTCCACACCCGCGGCCGGATCGGAGCTCATGCCCGCCAGCGCGTGATAGCCGAGCGCGGCCCAGCGGGTGACGGCAGCCTCGGGCCACGCCCGGTAGGGGTACCAGAGCGCGGCCGCCACCGCCGAGGTCGTCTGCTCGCCGACCTCGGCGGCCACGACGTCGACCGCGTGCCCGGCCTCGCGCAGCCGCAGCGCGGCGGCCAGTCCGACGATCCCGGCACCGATGACCCGTACTCGCATATCGACCATCATCACGTGCGCCGATGTGGTGGGATCGGCGGATGGACGGATTTCACCAACGCCTGCACCACATCGGCGGCCAGGCCCTGCTCGCCGACACGGCGCAGTCTGACGGAATGCAGCGACTCGAGGCGATCAGCGGCAAGACGGTCGGCGCGGAGAACCTGTGGATGGGCCAGACGCAGGTGAGCCCGTCGACGCGCTCGGCGAATCATCACCACGGCGAGTCGGAGACGGCGATCTACGTCGTTTCCGGCCATCCGGTGTTCGTGTTCCTCGAGGACGGCGCCGAGCGACGCCTGGAAACGAAGCCGGGCGACTACGTCTTCGTGCCGCCGTTCGTGCCGCACCGCGAGGAGAACCCGTCCCCGTTCGACGACGCGGTGGTGGTGATTGCGCGCACGACGCAGGAGGCGATTGTCGTCAACCTGGACTCACTGTCGCCGTAGGGCTCAGTTGTCCTCGTCGCGTGACTCGGCCACCCGGTGGGGCACCTGCAGGACCCGGATCGCGGTGACCAGACCGATGCCTCCCACTGCATTGCCCAGCGCCGACCAGCCCAGGGCGCTCAGCCAGTCGAGGTACCCGAACGGGGCACCGGCCACCAACGCCGCGAACATGAACAGGGAGTCGAGCACGCAGTGGAACAGCTGCCCGCCGGCCAGCAGCGCGCTGAACAGGACGGCCGGCACGAGTTGCACGCCGAGGTGATCGGTCGCGTGTTGCATCCGGGTCATCAGCGTGATCGCGGCGCCGGCGAGGACGGCGAGTGCGAAGGACCGCAGCGACACGCCGAGGTCGGCGTAGTGGCTGCCCACCTCGCGGGCGACGGCCTTCAGATCCGGGCGGGCGGTGATGATCAGCCAGCTGATGACCCAGCCGCCGGCCAGGTTGGTGATCAAGGTCAGGCTCCACAGCCGGATGAGCGCAAGCGGTCTGCTCTTGCCCGCTACGAGCGTCATCACGGGCACGAGGAAGTTCTCGGTGAACAACTCGCTGCGGCCCAGCAGGATGGCGACGAAGCCGATCGAGAACGCCAGGCCGGCCAGCAGGACGTTGTGCGTGATGTGTTCCACGACGAGGTAGGCCAGTACGCCGAAGCCGACGTCGATTCCGCCGAGCAGTCCGATGGTCAGCAGCGCAAGGGTCGAGCGCCTGAGCCGGACCTCGCCCTCTTCGACCAGCCGGTCGAAGGCCTCTTCGATCTGCGGCTCAGGCAGGTCGGGCGTTTCAGCGTTCTCCTTCACACGATCTCGCTTGGCTGCCACGACGTTGATGGTGCCACCCGCAGCCAGATGAGCGGCTCACAACGGCGGCGGACCCGAGGATCTCGATCGGGTGGGTCTGCCGAGCCGATCGACCGGCCCGGGCAAAATCGACGGGACCGGACGGGTGGGCCCGCGTGGTGGGTTCACGCACCCGCGGTAGAACTCTTCACCGCGGCCGAAGTCTGCAGGCTGCACCAGCGCTGGCCATCACCCCGAAGCGGCGCGCTCCTGAGTCGGCTCACGGCCGGTGGTCGCCGGTCATTCCGTCGATGAGCTCCCGCACGATGTCGACATGCCCGGCGTGGCGCGCCGTCTCCTCGATCATGTGGATCAGCACCCACCGCATCGTCACGGTGTCACCGAACCAGGCAGTCCCCTCGTCCTCGACGTCGAGCTCGTCGATGACCTGGTCGGCCGCGGCCCGGGCTCGTTCGTAGAACGCGAGGATGTCGGCCGTGGATTCATTCGGCTCGACCCGAAGATCGGCGTTCTCGTCGTCGTCGTCGAACGGCAGTGGCTCGGTCTCGCGGCCGAAGGTGAGGCAGAACCAGCCGTACTCGACCGCGGCGAGGTGCTTCACCAACCCCAGCAGGGTCGTGCCCGACGAGGTCATTGCCCGCCGCAGTTTGGCATCGTCGAGCCCGTCGAGCTTCCACAGGACCGCCATGCGGTGCCGGTCGAGACTGGCCTGCAAACTCTGCTTCTCGCCGCCGGTGAACGGCACCCGTTGCGTCATGATCTGGTTCTCCTCAGCCCGGAGCCGACTACCGTAACGAACGACCGGGAAAGGGGACACCGTGACCGAGCACGCAGGATCCGGGACCAACGACGACCCGTGGCGGCTCACGACGCCGCCGGGCTCCTCAGAGTTCACGATGTACCGGGATGACTCGAGCGACCCGCCCCGACTGGTCTGCACGGTGGGATCGACCACCCTGTTCTACGACGCCCGGGTCATAGCAGACCTGCACGCGATGTTGCGCGAGCACGGCGACTGGCTGCCGCTGGGCAGCACGGATGAACAGAAGACGCCTGCTGACGGCACGGTCGAGGCCTGGGCCCGCGCGGAGGACAACCCGCTCGGCGGCTGGTACGGCCTGAAGAAGGGTTACCGCGGGCGGGTCGGGATGTATCTGCCGCCGCTGATGGAGGCCCTTGGATTGGCCGAGGTCGAGCACAATGCGCGCAACAACCGGATGCGGGCCATCTGACGGCCGGCGCGATCCGCGCACGACCGTGGTGTGACCGCTGCCCGGCCAGCTGGCTAGGGTTTTCGGTGTGCCGTCCAGCCCAGCCGCAGCCACCACACCGTCGGTCGACGCCGCCGGCGTGACGTTCTCGCTGCCGGATGCGACCGGACGTTTCGCCGGGGTGCGGCTCGAGCAGGAACTGGGCCTGCCCGCTGGCCTGGACTTCACCCGCCGAGCCGGGCAGTGGAGGCTACGGCTGCCACGGCCGCCCGTCGACCGGATGGAATACCTCTTCGAGATTGCCGACCACCGGGGCAAGCGCGCAACGATCACCGACCCCGGCAATCCGCTGCGCGCCGGCGGTGCGTACGGCGACAAGTCGGTGGTGCAGTTCCCCGGCTACCGGGAGCCGGAGTGGCTGGCGATGCCGGACGTGCCGGACTCGATCCAGCCGCTAGCCATCAAGACACATGCCCGCCGCACCACGATGACGGGCCTGCTCTGGTCGCCCGCAGACCTGGCAGCCGACAAACCGGCCCCCTTGCTCGTCGTCCACGACGGGCCCGAGTACGCGAGCTTTGCCGGGCTGACGCACTACCTCGGAGCGCTGATCGCGGCGGGGACGATGCCTGCCCTGCGTGCCGCGCTCCTCGCGCCGGGTGACCGCAACTCCTTCTATTCGGCCAACCGCGGCTACGCCAAGGCGC
>JALYVG010000186.1 GCA_030853345.1 Actinomycetota bacterium
GCCGGACGGAGTTGATGAGCGACGTGTGGGACGAGAACTGGTTCGGCTCGACCAAGACCCTGGACGTGCACCTGTCGGCCTTGCGCCGCAAGCTCACGGCGCTCGCCCTCGAACTTGGCACCCCTGCGCCGGAGATCGTGACGTTACGCGGGCGCGGTTACCGCCTGGAGGGCTCGACTACAGATCCCGCAACACGCTGATCGCCGGCCGTCCGGCCGCGCGCAATGCAGCCGTGCTGGCCAGTGCGAAGGCAGCGATGGTGGTGCCGGCTACCCCGCCCAGGTACCGCCACGGCACGGCGATGACCGACGGCGGCGGATCGAAGACGCCGGTGAGAACCTTGACCAGCATCTCGGACAGGAGCCATCCGATCAGGCCGCCGGCCGCGAGGCCAAGCACGGCCACCACCAACGCCTCACTGTGGATCATGCTGCGCAGGTGACGGGGTCGTGCGCCCAGGGCTGTCGCGATCGCGAAGCTGCGGCGCCGTTCGGCCAGTCCGAGCGCAAGCACCAACCCGCCGGCCGCGGCAGCCAGGAGCAGCGCGAACGTCAACTCCACCCGGGTGAGCCCGGCGAGGTCGACCGACGTCAGGCTCGAGCCGACGGTGCTGCGTACCGTCGCGATGTCGGTGACAGTGGCCGACGGCCCGAGCATCGACTGGACACGGTGTGCCACGGCGGTGGTGTGCCGCCCGCCCGTGTCGAGCAGGAAGGCCCCGACCGCGTCGGTGCCGGTCTGCTGGGCGACGTAGCTCTGGTTGGCGACGAAGAAGCTGTCCTTCGGCGCCGTGGGGAACTCGTTGACTACGCCGACGTAGTGGAAGCTCACCAGCCGTGGTTGCTTGGTGCGCGCGTCGATCAGCCGCAGCTTGATCATGTCACCGCGGTGCAGTTGGTAGTCCTTCACCGTTTCGGCTGACACCAGGATGGAATCGGGTTTGCTGGCCAGCGTGTGCATCAGGCCGGCCGCGGAGCCGCCCACGAAGTAGGCGTCCTGCAGCGCCGTGGCAGCCCGGATGTGGTCCGGGCGCACGCCGTAGAGATCCTGCAGGTCGGCACCGATGTAGGCGAAGCGATGCTGGAGGGGTTCGACCGCGCGTATCCCGGTGACCCGGGCGAGCAGCTTTGCCATGCGCGGGTCGACCGAACTGCCGCCCGCTACCGTCACCGTGACGTCCGCGCCGTTGCTGAGCTGTGCGTCGGCCTCGGCCTGTTGACGGTAGGTGGCGTTGAAGGTGGCCGTGGACGCCGCGAACGACAACGCCAGCGCCAGCAAGACGACGGCCCGCGCCAATGGCCGGCGCTGGCGCGACATCCCGCCGGCGACCGGGCCCGCCAGTCGGCCGGTCAGCGGCCGCAGGACCCGGCGCAGGACCGGCCGTCCCCTGCCGAGAAGCAAGTCAGCCAGCCGCCAGGTCAGCAGCCCGGCACCGACCCAGAGGAGGGCGGGCGCGGCCAAGACCCAGTACGACACCGAGATGGTCGGCACGCCCTCTGGTGCGAGTACCAATTGGTAGCCGTTGCGCCTCGTCGTGGCGAAGACCAGATAGGCGACGACGAGGAGCCCGACGTCCAGCCCCACGCGCGCCCACCAGGGATAGTGCTGGTGGCCGACCGTCTGCCGGCCGGCCGCGACGGTGTTGACTCGCAAATCACGCCGGGCCGGAATGAGCACGGCGGCCGCGGCGATCGCCAGCCCGATGCCCGCGGCGACGGCTGCCCAGCCGACTGCCGCGGCGGTCGTCGCGCCGAAGCGGGCGGTGTTGAACATGATGCGCCCGATCAGCGCGGCGGTGGCGAGGCCGAGCATCGCACCGAGGCCGCCGATCACGGCGGCCTCGGCCGCGGCCAGGCGCAACAGCTGGGCGGCCGACGCGCCCCGCGCGCGCAGCAGCGCCTGTTCGACCCGCCGGCGGGTGGCACCCGCGGAGGCGATTGTCGCGGTCAGCAGACCGGCCAGGATCGCACCCGGCAGGCCCAGGAAGAGGAAGAGCACCTGCGCGTAGGCGGCGTCGCCACGCGCGGCATCCAGTGCCGCGCCGACGTTGTCGCCGACGAGTGCGCCGCCGGAGCTGCGAGCCTCCAGGTTGTGGGCAGCGGCGGTGACCGTGGTGAAGGCTCGCGCCGGGTCGGCCGGTAGCCGGTGGTCACGCACGACATGGACCTGGGTGGTGACCAGGTCCGGGCGGGATTTGGCCAGGGGATCGAAGACCTGGTGCCAGAGTGATGCCGGAAGCAGCACGACGTTGTCCGGCGGCGCCTTGGGCTGCGAGCCGGCCGGCGCGCCCACCCTCTGGAACAGCGAATCAGCCTGGGGCAGGTCGACCACTCCGGCCACGACCACGGGCACGGCACTGAGGCCGGCCCGGCCGATGCTGACGGTATCGCCAGGCGCCGCATGCAGATTTGCAGCGGTCTGCTGGAACAGCAGTACACCAGTGCTCGCGCCGGTCAGGGACCGGATCTCGCGAGGAAAGATCGTCCGGTAGCTGTCCGGAAGGCCGAGGACGACACCGGGGCCTGTTGTCTGCCCGCTGCCGTCGGTCCTCGCGGCGAGACCGCTCGTCTGGCCGAAGCCGACGGGTTGGGCCGCGCGAACGCCGGCAGTGCTCCTCACCAGGCGGGTGACGGCCGCCGGGTCCGCGCCGGACTGGACCTCGACCTGCCAGTCGACTGCCACGCCCTGCACCGCGCGTTTGGTCATCGTGGCCTTCGAGTGGGTGAGGAACGAGCCCAGGGACGCGAGCAGCGCGACCGCGATCGCGATGCCGAGCGCCGCGCCGATCAGTCGGGCCGGGCGGCGTCGCACCAGTCCGACCAGCCAGAGGCCGATCATGCGGCGCCGGCGGCTGAGGCGAGGTTGGCCAGCCGGCCGTCGCGCATCGTCCACTGGACAGCCAGTCGATCGGCGATCAGCGGATCGTGGGTCGCCACGACCAACGCAGCACCCAGCTGTGCGCAAGCCTGCAGCAGCACGTCGACGACGAGGGCGGCCGCCTCGTGGTCGAGTTGACCGGTGGGTTCGTCGGCGAGGATCAGAGCCGGTCGCGACGCAAGCGCGCGGGCCACCGCCACGCGCTGTGCCTGACCACCGGAGAGCTGTTCCGGAAGCTTGTCGGCCAGGTCGCCGATACCAAGCCGGTGGAGCGCCGCACCGGCTTGCTGCACCGCCACTTTCTCAGGAGTATCGGCGAGTAACAACGGCAGCGCCACGTTTTCTGTGACGTCGAGCGCCGGCAGCAGGCTTGGGCCCTGGAACACGACACCGACGCGTCCTGGATGGCCGAGCGGATGGCCGTCCAGGGCGGGCCAGCTCAGCGTGCCCGACGTGGGGCTGTCCAGTCCGGCCATCATGTGCAGCAGCGTGGACTTGCCCGAGCCCGACGGCCCGGTCAGCGCTATGCGCGCGCTAGGCACCACGTCACACGTGACGCCGTACACGGCGACCACCGCGGCCGACCCTGATCCGTAGGTTCGCGCTACCTCACGGCACGCAACGACCGCCGACTCACGCTGGCCTTCGACCGGGCCGGCGTTG
>JALYVG010000053.1 GCA_030853345.1 Actinomycetota bacterium
GCCCTGGACGCCGCGGCGACGGCAGCACCGGAGCACGCGGACGCGTTCAGGGCGGCGGCAACGTCGGCGGCGGCCGGCGACGCGGCGCGGGCACTAGTGGCCGCGCGCTGCGACGAGCTGGAACCGCTCGCCCACGCCTGGCGGGTGGCCGAGACGTGCGGTGCGCCGCTGGCCGGCGTGCTGGATCGGGTGGCCGCGGATCTCGCCGACCAGGAGCAGCAGCAGCGTTCGGTGACAGTGGCGCTGGCTGGGCCGCGATCGTCGGCCGTGATGCTGGCCGGACTCCCGTTGGTCGGCATCGCGCTCGGTGCGGCGATGGGCGCCCACCCGCTGACCTTCCTGCTCGGCACGCCGCACGGCCGGCTGATCTGCTGCGCAGGCGCAGCGCTCGATGCAGCCGGAGTGCTGTGGACCCAGCGCCTGATGCAGCGGGCGCTGCGTCCATGAATTGGGCGATCCCGTGGGCCATGCTCGCGGCCGCGATCTGGACGCTCCCGCAGGCCGGGGCTCACCCCGGCAGGGTCGGGTGTCGACGCCGGCGCTTTCCAGCCGGCGCGCTGCGGGCCTGGCTGGTGATTGCCCTCGCGGTTGGCTGCGTCGCGTTGCTCGGGCCGGTGCGAGGTGGGGTCACCGCAGCGTTGCTGGCTCCCGGTGCGGCCTACCTCGTCACGCAGCTCGAACGACGCCCGCAGCGCACCGTTGCCGACCGGCGGTTGGCGCTCACGCTGGATCTGTTCGCCGCGGCCCTGCGCAGCGGCCAGCCGGTCGCGATGGCACTTGTCCTGGCTGCTCCGGTGGCCGGACCGCCGATGCAGGTAGAGCTGGCCCAGGTCGCTGGCCTGCTGCGACTCGGCGCCGAGCCGGTCGAGGCCTGGTCCACCGTGGCCGACGACGTCGTGCTCGCACCGGTCGCGCAGGCGGCCTGCCGAAGTGCGAGCAGCGGGATCCGGCTCGCTCACGGCTTGGAACTCGCGGCCAATGAGCTCAGGGCCCAAATCCGAGCCAGCGCTGAGGCGCGCGCCCATCGCGCCGGTGTACTGGCGATGGCACCGCTCGGGCTCTGCTTCCTACCCGCGTTCGTCTGTCTCGGAGTCGTACCGGTCGTCGTCGGTATCGCCCAGGGGGTGTTGCCGGGAGTGCCGCGCTGAGGATCAGGTCGTTCGGGCCGGCTCCGGGCTCGGCGTAGGCTTCAGGCGCTTGACACTGGGGCGCGGGGGCACCGCAGGCCATATTCCGACGTCCGGGGAGTAATCATGGGTGGCAAGAACAAGGGCGGCCGCGAGGTTCGCAAGCCCAAGCAGGACAAGAAACCCAAGACGGCGGCGAACGCACCCGTCGTCATCCCGCCAGCCCGCGATGCCAAGGCGCGCCCCCAGCGCTGATTCCAGTGGCGGCCGCTCCGCCGGTCTTGTCAGATCTTCGTCGATTAGATAGTCTGCGTGTAGATTATCTATGCGAGGAGTAAATCATGCCCTGGACGTTCGAACACACCACCACGACCAACGCCACGCCGGCTCAGCTCTGGGAGCGCTACGTCGACCCCACCACCTGGCCGGAGTGGGACCACGAGTTGGAATGGGTCCGTGTCGACGGACCATTCGCAGTGGGCACCGCCGGCGTGCTCAAGCCCGCCGGTGGCCCCAAGACCAAGTTCCGGCTCGCCGAGGTCACCGAGCATGCGTCGTTCACCGATGTCAATCGACTGCCGTTGGCCACGATGACGTTCGGCCACCGCATCGAGCCCACCGCCACCGGTTCCCGGTTCACCCACCACGTGACGATCACCGGCCCGCTGTCCCCCCTGTTCGCCCGGGTCATCGGCCGCAAGATCACTGCAGGTTTGCCACGGGCGATGCAAGCCCTCGGTCGGCTCGCCGAGCAGGCCTGAGGGTGCTGTCGCCGGCCGACAGCCCCGGCTTCCTGCTTTGGCATGTCACGCTGAGCTGGCAGCGGGCCATCGCCGCCGCGCTGGCGCCGCTGCAACTCACTCACGCGCAGTTCGTCCTGCTGGCCAGCCTCTGGTGGCTCAGCGAGCAGGGCGGCGCGGCGCCCAACCAGCTGGCGCTCGCCGGGCAGGCCGGCATGGACGTCAAGACCACCTCGCAGGTCCTCGGCCGATTGGAGGCCAAGAAGCTGCTGACCCGCACGGTCGATCCCGGCGACACCCGCGCCAAGCAACTCCACATCACGGCGATCGGGCGCCGGTTGGCGATTCACGCCATCGAGGCTGTCGAGGGTGCCGACGAGCAGTTCTTCGCTCCCCTCGGGGACTCGGCCAAGCTGCTTCGGGTGCTGAGGCCGCTCGCGGGCGGCGCCCGGTAGGCGACCCGCCCGCC
>JALYVG010000223.1 GCA_030853345.1 Actinomycetota bacterium
CTCCGTTGCCGTCGGGAGCACCCAGACCAGGCGCATGCCGCTCACCCCATTCGGATGACGGTGGCGCCGCCTCGGCCGCCGGAGCCGAGGGTGGCCAGCGCGCGCGGAGCCTCGTCGAGTCCGATCACGCGCGACACGAGCCGTCCGGGCTGCAGCCGTCCCGCGGTGATCTCGCCCAACATCTGCGGATACGCGTGCGCCGGCATTCCGTGGCTTCCGATGATCTCGAGTTCGCGGCCGATCACGGCGGCCATGTCGACGGGCGGGTTCGCGTCGTCGGCGACGAGCAGGCCGATCTGGACATGCCGTCCGCGGCGGCGCAGCCCGGCGATCGAGTCAGCTAACGTCGAGGCGCGCCCTAGCGCCTCGATGCTCAGGTGCACGCCGCCGCTGGTCAGCTCGATTATCTCCCGTGCCGCGGGCGGTTTGAGGGCGTGGACGGCGCCGAATTGGCGAGCCAGGTCGAGGGCGGCCGTGCTGACGTCGACGGCCACCACCTGCGCGCCGTGCGCAGCAGCGATCATGACCGCCGCGAGGCCAACACCGCCGCATCCGTGGACGGCGACCCACCTGTCCGGCGCCAGCTGACCGTGCGCGACGACCGCCCGGTATGCCGTGGCGAACCGGCAGCCGAGCCCGGCGGCGGTGACGGCGTCGATCTCGTCGGGCAGGGCGACCAGGTTGATCTCGGCGTGGTGCACCGCGACGAGGTCGGCGAAGGACCCGGCGTGGGTGAACCCAGGCTGGGTCTGTTCGGGGCACACCTGCTGGTCGCCGCCGCGACACTGCTCGCAGCTGCCGCAGGCGCAGACGAACGGCACCGTCACCCGCTGCCCGAGCCACCCGGTCGGTACCAGCGGCCCTACGTGGGCCACCACTCCGGCGAACTCGTGCCCTGGCACGTGCGGCAGCGTCACGTCCTTGTCGTGGCCCTGCCAGGCATGCCAGTCGCTGCGACAAACCCCGGTGGCCTCGACGCGGATCAGCGCCCCATGCGGCGGGCAGGCCGGCGCTGCGATGTCGCGCACATCGGGCAGTTCACCGAACGCGTCGTACACCACCGCACGCATGCCTGGACCTTATCGAGGCGCTCGGCCGGAGTGTTGCCGGCGAAAGGTCACGGCAGCCGGCGACGCAAGATCCTCGTGATCGACTCCGTCCGTGTCAGCGCTGAGCGTGCCGACGACGGTGTTGCGGCAGTTCCTCCTGGAGGCGATGGACGAGTTGCGGCTGAGGGGCGCGGCGTTTCTGACGACGACAGATGCTCGGCAGCGATCTGCGGCAGCGCGCGGCGGCTTGGCTGACGCCGCGGGTTCGCGGAGTACGTCGCCACGCTGCGCCACCGCGAAACCGACGGCCGTTCGCGGTGATCAGGGGCCTTGCCGTTGGCTTTGCCGGTCGACGCGCAAGCGGCGAACGGGCGAACCTCTCGTGAACGTTGCGCGGCAAGAGGCCACGTCGTCGTCTTGGCGCCGGGAGCCAGGGCAGAGTCGCCACCATGGAAGCCCTGGCACCGCTGCGTTACGGCACCGGACGCGAGGTCCTGGCGATCGCCCACCGTGGCGGGGCGGGTCTGGCCGCCGAGAACACGATGGAAGCCTTCGCCCGGTCCTACGCGCTAGGCGTGCGCTACCTCGAGACCGACGTGCGGCGCACCGCCGACGGCCAGCTCGTCGTCTTCCACGATGCGACCCTTGATCGAGTCACCGACGGCCGCGGCCCGATCAATCGCAGGACCCTCGCCCAACTGGGTCGCCTACGCGTCGGCCACGGTCACCACATCCCGACGCTGACAGAAGTTCTCGAGAGCTTCCCGGATGCGTATTTCACGATCGACCTCAAGGACGAGGCCTCGACCGGAGAGTTGGCCCGGGTGCTCGTCCAGACGAACGCCACGCACCGGGTGTGCGTCGCCGGTGCCTGGGACAGCTGGTTGCGACGACTGCGCGAGCAGGTCGGACCGGAACTGACTACGGCGCTCGGCTGGTGCCATCTGGGCACCTTGGTGGCCAGCTCGCAGGCTCGCGTCGGGCTGGCCGGGATACGGTTGCGTGGCACGTTCGCCCACGTGCCGCTGCGGGTTGGCCGCCTGCCGGTGTACGGGGAACGGCTCATCGCGCGCGCCCGCGCGCTGGGTATCTCGGTCATCGTCTGGACCGTCGACGAGCCCGATCAGATGCAGTGGCTGCTCGACGCGGGCGTGGCGGGCATCATCACTGACCGCCCGGACCTGCTGCGCGAGGTGCTGATCGCACGCGACCAATGGACGGCCCCGACACAGCTCCCGGCGTCACGCAGACGGAACGCCGAATAGAAATCCCTGGGCGTGGTCACAGCCGAACGCCCTGACCAACGCAAGCTGTTCGCGGGTCTCGACACCTTCGGCAACGGTGCTGATTCCGAGCGCATTGCACATCGCCACCACGCTGCGCACCAGCGCGGCGGTGCGCCGGTCCTCGGCGATCGGGGCGATGAAGCTGCGATCGATCTTGACGACGCTGATGGGTAGATCACGCAGCAACGACAGCGACGAGTAACCCGTCCCGAAGTCGTCCAGCGCGATGCTGACTCCCATGTCGGCTACTTCTCGTACCTCGCGAATGGCTTGCTGCGACGCGTCGACAAGCACGGTCTCGGTGATCTCGATGTGCAGCCGGTCCGGTGCGACGCCGTGCTCGGTCAACGCTCGACGCACCGCAGCCGGAAGCAGTTCGCGTCCCAGTTGGCTGCCGGAGACGTTGACGGCCACCCAGTCGCCACCTTTCGCATGGCCGACCACGCTCGCCGCGGCCTGCACGCCAAGGTCGAGCATCCGCCACCCCAGCGCGACGATCAGCCCGCTCTCCTCCGCCATCGGCAGGAAGTCGGCGGGCAGCAGCAGCCCGCGGCCCGGGTGCTGCCAGCGCATGAGCGCCTCCGCGCCAACCACGGATTCGTCGACGAGACTCACGATGGGCTGCAGGTAGGCCTGCAGACCGTCTCCACTGTCGACCGCGAGCCGCAGCGCCTGCTCCAGTTGCAGGTCTTCCAGCGTCGAGGGATGGTCGCGGTGCGGGTCGTACACCTCGACCAGACCGCGGCCGTGCTGCTTGGCGCGGGTCAGGGCGTGTTCGGCGTCGCGCATCAGGTCGTCGGGATGCTGATGCCACGGCACGCTCGCGGCCGCGCCTATGCTCAATCCGAGGGTGGGCCGCAACGAGCCGACGGTGAACGGTTCGTGCAACGCGGCGATCAGTTGTTCCCCGAGCCGACGCAGCGTTGGTGGGTTCTGTTCACCGGGAGCGAGGACTACGAATTCGTCGCCACCGACACGGCCGAGCGTGCAGCCGAGGGGAATGACCTGGCTGAGCCGACGCGCGACGGCGAGCAACAACTCGTCACCGGTCTGCCGGCCAAGGCTGTCATTGATCGTCCTGAATCGGTCGATGTCACAGAACAGCACGCCGACCGGGCGTCCTGCCGTCAAGGACTGGGACAACTCGGCCCCGAGCCGGACCCGGTTGGGCAGCCCGGTGAGCGGGTCATGGGTCAGCTGGTGTGCCCGGCGTTCCTCGGCAAGCTTCCGTTCGGTGATATCGCTTATCTGCGAGACGATGGTCTGCACGGCGCCGTCCGCATCGCGAATCGCCCCGACGTGCAGCAGCGCGCAAATCACTACGCCGTCGGCCCGCAGATAGCGCTTCTCCATCTGGTAGCCATCGCGTCGGCCCTCGATCAGTTCGTCGAACAGTTCGGCGTTCTCGTGCAGGTCGTCAGGATGGGTTATGTCGGCGAATGTCAGCTGTTCCAACTGCTCGCGCGAGTAGCCAAGCATTTCGGCCAAGGCGTCGTTGACCTGCGTGATCCGCCCGTCCGGGGCGACGAGCGCGCCACCGGTGGGGCTGTGCTCGAAGGCCAACCGCCACCGGGACTCGACCTCCTCCCGATCGGCGTGGGCCACTTGGCGGGCCTGGGCGTCGGAGATCGCCCGCGCAGCCTGGCCGGCGAAGACCTCGAGCACGGTGCATTGCTGGACGTCCGGTCG
>JALYVG010000010.1 GCA_030853345.1 Actinomycetota bacterium
GACGCGCAGCGCGGTCATGACCGGGCCGCTTGCAGCCGGGCCAGCGAGCGCTCGCGGCCGAGCAGTTCCATCGACTCGAACAGCGGCGGGGACACCGTGCGGCCGGTCACGGCGACCCGCAGCGGACTGTAGGCGTGGCGCGGTTTGAGCCCAAGACCGACGACCAGTGCCTCGTGCAGGGCCTGCTCGAGCGCCGCCGCGTTCCACTCCCCCAACTGCTCGAGGACCGGGTAGCTCGCGGCGAGCACAGCCTGCCCCGCGTTGCCGAGTTGTTTGGCGGCAGCGATCTCGTCGACCTCGAAGTCCTCCTGCGCCATGAGCAGGAAGCGCAGCATCTCCAAACCCTCGCCAAGGGTCTGGATGCGCTCCTGCACGAGCGGCGCCGCCCTGCTCAGCACGGCGGTGTCCGCGGATGCCTCGACCTCGTGCGCGTAGGCGACGAAGCGCGCCGCGAATTGCTCGGGCGTGAGTAGCCGGATGTGCGCCGCGTTGATGGCCTCGGCCTTCCTCGGATCGAAACGCGCGGGGTTGGCGTTCACGTCCGAGATGTCGAACGCCGCCGCCATCTCGGCCATCGAGAAGATGTCGTGATCGTCGGCGATCGACCAGCCGAGCAGGGCCAGGTAGTTCAGCAGTCCCTCGGGCAGGTAGCCCGCCTCGCGGTAGGCGTTCAGCGATGACTGCGGGTCGCGCTTGGACAGCTTCTTGTTGCCCTCACCCATCACGTAGGGCAGGTGGCCGAACTCCGGCACGAACTCGGCGACGCCGATGTCGATCAGCGCGCGGTAGAGCGCGATCTGGCGCGGAGTCGAGGGCAGCAGGTCTTCGCCGCGCAACACGTGGGTGATCTGCATCAGCGCGTCGTCGACGGGATTCACCAGCGTGTAAAGGGGTTCTCCGTTGGCCCGCACGACGGCGAAGTCCGGCACGCTACCGGCTTTGAAGCTCACCTCGCCGCGCACGACGTCGGTCCAAGTGAGGTCCTCGTCGGGCATCCGCAACCGCAGGACCGGCTCGCGTCCCGCGGCCCGGAAGGCAGCCTTCTGCTCGTCGCTCAGCTCACGGTCGAAGCCGTCGTAGCCGAGCTTGGGGTTCTGGCCGGCGGCGACGTGCCGGGCCTCGACCTCCTCAGGCTTGGAGAACGACTCGTAAAGGTGCCCGCTGGCGCGCAGTTTCGCGATGACGTCGGCGTAGACGGCGCGCCGCTCGCTCTGCCGGTACGGGCCGTACGGGCCGCCGACCTCGGGGCCTTCGTCCCAGTCCAGGCCCAGCCAGCGCATCGCGTCGAGCAGTAACCGGTAGGAGTCCTCGGAGTCGCGCGCCGCGTCCGTGTCCTCGACCCGGAAGACGAAGGTCGCGCCGGTGTGCCGCGCGTAGGCCCAGTTGAACAATGCCGTGCGGATCATGCCGACATGCGGATTACCCGTCGGTGACGGGCAGAACCGGACTCTCACTTGGTGCGCACCGGGTTGGTGAGCGCGCCGATGCCCTCGATCTCGACCGTCACCGTGTCGCCGTCCACCAGCGGGCCGACCCCGGCCGGTGTGCCGGTGAGGATCACGTCGCCGGGCAGCAGCGTCATGATCCCGGACATGAACTCGATGAGCGTGGCGACGTCGTGGATCATGTCGCTGGTGCGGCCGTCCTGGCGCAGCTCGCCGTTCACGCTGGCCGTCACGCGGAGATCCGCCGGGTCGAGGACAGTCTCGATCCACGGGCCGATCGGGCAGAACGAGTCGTGCCCCTTGCCCCGGGTGAACTGAACGTCGGCACGCTGCTGGTCACGCGCCGTGACGTCGTTCGCAGCGGTGTAGCCGAGGACGTGTGTCATGGCGTCGGCCCGGTTCACGTCGCGCGCCGGGCGGCCGATGACGATCGCGAGTTCGGCTTCGTGATCGACGCGGGCCGAGTCGGCCGGGCGCCGGATCGTGTCGCCCGTGCCGATCACCGACGTCGAGGGCTTGAGGAAGATGACGGGGCTCTCCGGAGCCTCACCGCCCATCTCTTTCGCGTGGTCGGCGTAGTTCTTGCCTACGGCGACGACCTTGCTGGGCAGGATCGGGGAGAGCAGCCGCACGTCGGGCAGGGCCCAGCGGTCACCGGTGAAGGTGATCGGGCCGAAGGGGTGCCCGTCGATGGCGGCCACGGTGAGGGAGTCGAGTGCCGCGTCGAGCGGTCCTTCGACACTGCCCCACGCGACGCCGCCGGGTACCGAGGCCGAACCGGGATGGACGAACCGAGCAATGCGCACGATCGTCAAGGCTACCGTCCACCGGCCCGGCCCAGCCTGCGCCACGGCCCAGGGTCTGCCCCGCGCATACTTGTACGCGTGAGTTCTTCCCTGGCGGGCATCGCCATCGAGCGGCGGCGGCGTTTCGCCGCCACTCTGGGTTTGTTCGCGGCCCTGTTCAGCGCGGTCGGCGTCGTGGGGGCGACGGGCACCAGCAGCACCCCCGGCGCAGTGCGCGTCTTCTCCGCGATCGCTCTGGTGGTGGCGATGCTCCTCGGACTCATGGCGTGGGGCGTGGCGCGCAGCGTGCGGCTGGACCGCGCTGAGCAGGGATTGAACACCGCCATCGACGAAGCGCTCGCCGCTCGTGGCCAGGCGGACGGCGACCCGGCCTGTGGCTGCGGCCACGACCACGACGCCGACGAGATGCACGTCACGGGCCAGGCCTGCGCGCACGACGGGACGGGAGTGGAGTGCGCGCACAGCTGCGACACCTGCGTGCTCGCCGCGCTGCGTCCCTCGCCTACCCGCTCACGGGCCGAGCGGGTCGCGGAGCAGTCCGTACCGGACCGCATCGTGCAGGGCTAACCAGGACGCCTCGATGACATTCGCGTGCACGCCGACCGTGGTCCACTCCGTGTGCCGGTCCGAGGTCTCGATCAGCACGCGCGTGACGGCGTCGGTGCCGTGCTTGCCCGGCATGATGCGCACCTTGTAGTCGGTGAGCTCGAGTTCGGCCAGCCGCGGGTAGACCCGTTCCAGGGCCTTGCGCAGCGCGCGGTCCAGTGCGTTCACCGGGCCGTTGCCCTCGTCGGTCGAGATGGCCCGCTGGCCGCCTGCGATCACCTTGACCGTCGCCTCGCTGACCATCGTCCCGTCCTCGCGGCGGTCGACGATCACCCGGTAGGACTCCACCACGAACGGCTCGGCGTTCTCACCGAGCTCATCGCGCAGCAGCAGTTCGAACGAGGCGTCGGCCGCTTCGTAGGACCAGCCTTCGGCCTCGCGTGCCTTGACCCGGTCGACGACCTTGCTCACGACGTCCGGACGGTCACCGACCTCGACGCCCAGTTCGCGCGACTTGAGCTCCACCGACGCCCGCCCGGCCATCTCGGTGACCAGGATGCGCTGGCCGTTGCCCACGATCGTCGGGTCGAGATGGTTGTACATCTCCGGCGCGACCTTGATCGCTGAGGCGTGCAGCCCGGCCTTGTGCGCGAACGCCGAGGCGCCGACATAGGGGGCATGGGTGTCCGGGGCGAGGTTGGCGATCTCAGCGATGGCGTGCGATACCCGCTGCAGCTCGGACAGGCACCCGTCGGGCAGCACGTCACGGCCCATCTTCGTCACCAGCCCGCCGATGACGGAGAAGATGTTCGCGTTGCCGGCCCGCTCGCCGTAACCGTTGGCGGTGCCCTGTGCGTGTGTCGCGCCCGCATCAACGGCGGCCAGGGTGTTGGCCACCGCGCATCCCGTGTCGTCCTGGGTGTGGATCCCGAGGCGGATGCCGGCGCGACGCCGCACGTCTG
>JALYVG010000013.1 GCA_030853345.1 Actinomycetota bacterium
CCGGCCAGCCACAGCCCGAGGGTCGTCGTCTCGCCCGCTTCGTTCATCACGAAGCCAAGGGCCAGCACCGCCATCACGGTGAGGATCGCGAACTTCAGCTGGTCGAGTGTGCGGGCGTAGCTGCGCAGCGCGCGGCCGACCCCGACCGGCAGCACGAGCATGGTGAGCAGGCCACACAACAGCAGCAGTGAACCGGCTGCCGACAGGATGTTCAGCTTGAACGTGGTGACCACGGGCAGGCCCTTGGCGTTGAGGATGTGTAGGCCGGGCCAGTGGTAGACGTGGGTGGCCGACTCCAGCCCGGATCCGCCGCGCCCTGGCGTCTTGGGGGCCACGCCGGTGATCGCTGACACCCGGGTCGCGATCACGAACACCACGATGATGATCAGGTACGGCGCGTAGGCCTTGAGCACGTCGACGGGCTTGTCGCGGACGTCGGTGTCGGACACCGGTTCGGCCTGGGCGACGGCGGCGGGACGGCCACCGTCGTCGGTGCTGGTGCTGGTGCTGGTGCTGGTGCTGGTGCGCCGGCGCCCGCCCGCCGACGGCGCCCCTCCCGGCTCGTCGTCGCCCGTCTCGACGTAACCCTCCCTGGGGTGCCACACGCGGGTGAAGAGCAAGACTGCGCCGGCCGAGGCAAGCGAGGCGATGATGTCGGTGAGCGGGATCGACCAGTAGTTCGACGCGAGGTACTGGAATACCCCGAACGTCACACCGCACAGCACGGCCGCCGGCCAGACCTGGCGCACACCGCGCGTGCCGTCGACGATCACCACGAGGGCCAGCGGCACGAAGACCGCGAGGATGGGAGTCTGCCGGCCGACCATCGCACCGAGGTCGTCGACGGGCAGTTTGGTGACGGTCGCCAGGGTGGTGATCGGCACGGCCAGCGCCCCGAAGGCGACCGGTGCGGTGTTCGCGACCAGCGCGACAGTGGCCGCCTTCAGTGGGCGGAAGCCGAGCGCGATGAGCATGACCGAACTGATGGCCACCGGCGTGCCGAAGCCGGCCAGCGCCTCCATCAGCGCGCCGAAGCAGAACGCGATGATGATCGCCTGGATGCGCTGGTCGTCGCTGATCGCGGCGAACGATCGCCGGAGCACATCGAAATGCCCGGTCTCGACGGTCAGGTTGTAGACCCAGATCGCGTTGATGACGATCCACATGATGGGGAAGAACCCGAAGGCGGCACCGAGCAGCCCGCTGTTCACTGCGTCCCCGAACGGCATCCCGTAGACGGCGATCGCAACCACGAGGGCCACCGCGAGCCCGATGAGCGAGGCGAGCCAGGCCCGCATGCGCAGCACGCCGAGCAGCACGAACAGCGTGATGAGGGGCAGGGCGGCGAGGATGGAGGAGGCGCCCAAGGAGTGCCCGATCGGGTCGTAGTTCTGCTGGTAGTCCGCGAGCATGTGGGTTCCTTCGTCCGCCGCGTGAGCAGTTCTTGCTCCGGGCATTCCCCGAAACCGGCAAATTATCACGGACCGCTCGCCGGATGGCGTAGAATATGCGAACATATGTTCGTGTCGATGCAAGCGGACATCCTGCATGCCGACTTGGACGCGTTCTTCGCCTCGGTCGAGCAGCGCGACGATCCGCGGTTGCGCGGGCGGCCCGTGATCGTCGGTGGCGGCGTGGTGCTCGCGGCGAGTTACGAGGCCAAGGCGTACGGCGTGTGCTCGGCCATGGGTGGCCGACAAGCACGACAGCTGTGCCCGCACGCGATCGTCGTTCCCCCGCGCTTCGAGGCATATTCCGACGCCAGCAAGGCGGTGTTCGCGGTGTTCGCCGACACCACACCGATCGTCGAGGGCCTCTCGATCGACGAGGCGTTCCTCGACGTCGGCGGGCTGCGCCAGGTATCCGGCACGCCGTTCGAGATCGCGGTGCGGCTGCGCTGCACTGTGCGCGACCGGGTCGGCCTGCCGATCACGGTGGGGGTCGCCCGGACCAAGTTCCTGGCCAAGGTCGCCAGCGGGGTCGCCAAACCGGACGGGCTGCTCGTCGTGCCGCCCGACGGCGAGTTGGCGTTCCTGCATCCGCTGCCGGTGGAGCGGTTGTGGGGCGTCGGCGCAGTGACGGCGGCCAAGCTGCACAACCGGGGGATCCGCACCGTCGCAGAGGTGGCCGAACTTGATGAGGTTGCCCTGACGTCGATGCTGGGCAAGGCGTCCGGCCGCCACCTGCACGCCCTGGCACACAACCGCGACCCGCGCCCGGTGCTGGTCGGGCGCCGACGTCGCTCGATCGGGTCGCAGCGCGCCCTGGGCCGCAACAGCCTGTCGCCGCAGGCTATCGACGCGATCATGGTGGGCATCGTCGACCGGGTGACCCGTCGGCTGCGCGGTGCCGAGCGGCTGTGCCGCACCGTGGTCCTTCGGCTGCGCTTCGACGATTTCTCGCGCGCGACGCGATCGCACACGCTGCCCTTTGCCACGGCGCAGACCGAAACCATCCTTACCACCGCGCGGGCGCTGCTGGCTTCTGCGGCGCCACTCATCGAGCGGTCGGGCCTCACCCTCGTCGGGCTGTCGCTGGCCAACCTCGACGACACCGACATGGTCCAGCTCGAGCTGCCGTACCACGGGCGACACTCGGCGGTGCTCGACGGCGCCGTCGATGGCATCAAGGACCGGTTCGGCACGGCGGCCATCACCCGTGCAGTCCTGCTCGGCCGCGACCCGGGATGGACCATGCCGATGTTGCCCGACTGAGCATCCTGGTCCGATAGGCGTGCCCCTGCTCGCTGGTGTTCCTCGTCTCGAGTGGCGACCTGCGACCCTGTGGTGTTTCTCAGCGACACCACCGAGACTTGTCCTGCCGGCCATACCTAGGAGACCAGCCATGACTGCATCAGCAGACGCCGCGGGCCCGTCGCCCGACTGCATCCTTCGGCGCAGGTCAACGAGCGGCGCCGCCATCCTCGTCACCATGTGCCTGCTGCTCACCACGGCGTGCACTTCGTCGAACAAGGGCAAGGGATCGGGCAGCCAAGCAAACACCGCCCCGGCCAGCACCGCGCCGGCGACCTCGCTCGCGAGCGCGTCGAGCGCCGCGAGTTCCGAGGATTCGAGCTCGGCGTCGAGTTCCGGGGGCGCCGACGACAAGATCGCCGGTAGCTGGAACGGCACGTTCACCGGCAAGACCAGCTCGGGCACGTTCAAGGTCGTGTTCACCCAGCAGGACAAGACTGTCGCGGGCAACATCACGATCGCTAGTACGGCCGGCGGGGCCAGTGGGATCATCAACGGCACGCTGTCCGGCAGCACGATCACGTTCGGGACGATCGTCGGGTCGACCATCACCTTCACGGGCAGCATTTCCGGCAACTCCATGAGCGGCACGTACAAGTTCGGCACTGACACCGGCACCTGGAACGCGACCCGCTAGGGCCCAGCCGCTCACCTGATCAACGTGTGCGCGC
>JALYVG010000036.1 GCA_030853345.1 Actinomycetota bacterium
CCACGCGTGGGCCGGCGGCGCGGCAAGTCGCTGTTGTGGCGAGCCGGCCTGACGGCAACAAGTTTCACCCTGCTGCTCGTCATGGCCGCGGGAGCGGCAGCCGGTTACGAGTACCGCAAACTCGACAGCCAGATCACCCGCAAGTCGGTCCTGGTGACCCACGACCCCGCCATCCGCAACGCGGCCAGCCAGCAGCACGCCGAGAACTTCCTCGTCATCGGCTCGGACACCCGCGCGGGCGCCGACGCAAAGTACGGCAACGCATCCGGGGCCCGCTCGGACACGACGATGCTCGTGCACCTGTCGCCGGACCGCTCCAAGGCGACGGTCATCAGCATCCCGCGCGACGCGTGGGTCGACATTCCGACGTGCACGGCCGCCGACGGCGCGACGGTCCATGAGCACACGGAGATGTTCAACTCCGCGTTCTCGGTGGGCGGGCCGAAGTGCACGATCCAGACCGTCCAGAAACTGACCGGCATCGCGGTCACGCACTTCGTCGAGATCGACTTCAGCGGCTTCGCCTCGATGGTCCAGGCGATGGGCACGGTCGCGGTCTGCAGCCCGGTGACGGTGTCCGATCCGAACAGCGGCCTGCGGCTGCATCCGGGCCGCAACAACCTCGACGGCGCTCAGGCGCTGGCCTATGTCCGGGCCCGCGAGTCGCTGGGCGACGGCTCTGACCTCGGCCGCATCAAGCGCCAGCAGTTGTTCCTAGGCGCGGTGCTGCGCCAGGCGACGCAGGGCTCAATGCTGAGCAACCCGGCGCGGCTCACCACGTTCTTGAACGCGGCGACGAAGGCCATCACGGTCGACAAGGGGACATCGTTCAGCGACCTGCGCACGCTGGCCTCGTCCATGCACGGTCTGGACCCGAGTCGGGTCGCCTTCTATACCACCCCGATCGCCGATCCGAACTACTCCCCGCCCGGCACCACGATGACCGGACGGGTGCTGCTCGACGATGTCCAGGGCCGGGCGCTCTACGACTCGGTGATCACCGACACGGTGCCGGTCTGGGTCACCAAGGTGCACGGCACACCGCAGGTCGTCCCCACCAAGGCGGCCACGAAGTCGGCTACCCCGGCCCGGACAGCCGGCCCCGCTGCGGCGGCCACCCCCAGGTCGGTGCCCACCACGCCCGCCACGCCCAAGCCCGCCACGCCCAAGCCATCGGTGAACGGCGCCCAAGCCACCTGCACGCTCTGAACCGGACCGCTCAGTCCACCGGTCGCATCCCCAGCAGCCGCACGTCGTCCTGGTCCCGCAGTACGGCAGTGATCCAGCCGCCGTCGCGGCCGTGGGCGCACAGCTGCTCGAATGCTGCACGCAATTCGACCGGCTCGAAGCGGCGGTGCTCCCAGTTGATGCGTGCGTCGTGTCCCGCTTCGGCGAGCTCGAGCACCGACCGCGACGCCGCCAGCTCCTCGCGGGCCGTGACCAGCCACGCGATGACGTCGTCCAGCGCAGTGACCAGCGGCAGGTTGCCGTCACACCAGGTGGCGACGAGGTCCGGGCGGGTGCGGGCGACCCGCGAGCCGTCCATATAGGAGCCGGCGGCCAATGACAAACCCAGCGGCCCGCCGGCCAAACCGGTCAGGGCGAGCGCCTCGGCCAGCACGTGCGGCAACCCGATCACGCGTGCTACGGCCGCATCCTGCTCTGCGGCGGTGGCGGGCACCGGCTTGGCCCCCACGTCACAGACCAGTTCGGCCAGTCGCAACCAACTGTCCAAGTCGGTGTCGGTCTCGATCGTCAGCGTCCACGGCGCATCGCGGAACAGCAGCGCGTTGGTGGCGCCCCAGCCGCTCTCCTCGATGCCGGCCAGCGGATGGCCTCCGACGAAACTCACCTGCGGTACCAACTCGCGCACCGCGGCGAGGACGGGGGTCTTGAGGGTGCCGACGTCGGTGAGCAGCGCACCCGGCGCGAGATGCGGGGCGAGGGAGCGCAACGCATCGGGCACCTGCGGCAGCGGCATGGCCAGGACGACGAGGTCGGCGCCGCGCACCGCCTCTGCGTCGCTGCGGGTCACCGGGAATCCGGACGCGCTGGCCGCGGCAGCCGTGCTCTCGTCGACGTCATAGCCGACAACGTCCAGTCCGTTATGCCGGACGGCGTGGATCAGCGAGCCGCCGATCTGCCCCAGCCCGAGGACCGCCACACGCTCGAAGTCCGCGGTCATTGACTACTGCAACGAATTGACCTCACTGATCGACGGTAGCGCCCAGCTGACATCGACTTCCCGCGACTGGTCCAGACGTGCCAGGATCGACAGCGCGCACCGGGCGGCACGGAACCCGAGAGGTGGATGTAGTGGCACAGCGTGGTTTCGCGGTAGCGGCGTTTCGCGACGGACCGTTGTGGCAGGTGGAGGCGTTGCCGCCGGCCATGCTCGGCGACCTCGGGGTGCTGCTGCAGGCGTTGCGGTCCCAGCCGCCCGAGGGCGGTCCATTTGTGATCGCGACCGTCGACGACGAGTTCTTCCTGATCGCCCGCCAGGACGGGCCACGCATCTCGCTGCTGCTCTCGGACATGACGGCGTCGGTGGAATACCCGCTCGCCGCCCAGGTGCTGGCCCGGCTCGGCGAGGACCCGCCCGACGACGACGAACTCGACGAGGTGTGGCCGGTCGGTGACCTCGACCTGTTCGCCGACCTCAATCTGCCCGAGGAAGAGATGGAGCAGATCCTGGAAGACGTCGATGCCTATCCCGACGAGATGCTCGATACGATCGTCTCGCGTATCGGGTTGGACGATTCCTATGCGCAGGCCACCGAGTCTGCGCGCGTGGTGCAGTAACCGACAGCAGGGGTGACGGGGGCATTTCGTCATGAGCTACTTCGCGGCGGTGGTAGCCCGCACGAACGACAGATGGCATGCGGTAGAGGTGTCGGTGGATGACTGCGAGAGCCTGGC
Source organism: Actinomycetota bacterium (assembly GCA_030853345.1). Classification (GTDB taxonomy): domain Bacteria; phylum Actinomycetota; class Actinomycetes; order Mycobacteriales; family Jatrophihabitantaceae; genus QHCC01. Next base: position 2,920 of record JALYVG010000036.1, read on the forward strand.
CGACCTCGGCGACGTGGCGCGCGACGTGCCCGGCGAGGTGCGCCTGTTGGTGCTCGAGCAGGACGATGAGTACGCGGCGCTGGTGCGGGTGGATGACGACGACGACGAAGCGCGCGGTTTCCTGTCCGACGGCCACGCCGCCGACGCCTACCCGATGGCCGCGCTGCTGGTCGAGGATCTCACCGAGATAGCCGAGATCGGCGCGGACGAGATCGACGACGACAACATCCTCAGCGATGCACCGCCCACACACGAGAGCATGCCCTTCGGTGACGCCGAGATTGCCGAAGACCTGGGCACCTCCGCGGCGGACCTGCTGTCGATGTGCGAGCACTTGGGCACGCTGCCCATCGATGTCCTGGTCGCCGTGTGTGAGAAGGCCGGTTGCGGTCAGGCCTTCGAAGACGTCAGGGCGTGACCTCGACTTTGACCCCGCCAGCGCTGCAAATCGGCCTACGCAGCGACGCTCGCGGGGTCAAAGACGGGTGACGGGCGACGACGCTGCGATCGCGGAGGCGCTCGGTGTCGCCCGCGATGCCCTTGCCCGGGGTGAGGTGCCGATCGGGGCAGTGGTGTTCGATCCGTCCGGGTCCGCGATCGCCTGGGCGCACAACGAGCGCGAGAGGGCCTACGACCCCACCGGGCACGCGGAGGTGCTCGCCCTGCGGCGGGCCGGTCTGGTTCTGGGTTCGTGGCACCTGGACGGCTGCACCCTGGCAGTCACCCTCGAGCCGTGCACGATGTGTGCCGGTGCGATCGTGCTCGCGAGGATCTCCCGGCTGGTGTTCGGGGCGTGGGACCCGAAGGGCGGTGCGGTCGGTTCGTTGTGGGACGTCGTGCGTGACCGCCGGCTCAACCACCGGCCTGACGTTGCGGCCGGCGTGTCTGAAGCAGAGTGCTCGGCGCTGCTGACCGGGTTCTTCGTCGGCAGGCGGCGCGGCGGCGCCCTGTAGTCTCTACCGCGGTGGCGTGTCCGAGCGGCCGAAGGAGCACGCCTCGAAAGCGTGTGAGGTGAGAGCCTCCGTGGGTTCAAATCCCACCGCCACCGCCAAGCAATCCGGCGAGTGTGCCGACAACTGGCAGGCAGATCCGGAAGACCGTCCGCCGCCCGTTCCGGGTTCGTCCTCCGAACGGGCAATGGCCCACATCGTCGACGTCGTCGCCCCGGTGGGGCAGCTTTCCTGTGAATGAATCCACTGAATCGGACTGAGTACGGCCACGTCGTTTGGAGGGCCTTGGATCGGGGAATGGTTGCTCGCATGACGGGACGCATCGGAGCGATGGCAATCGACGGAACACCCATATCGGCTACCGATGTGGCCCGCATGGAGGCTGAGGAAGTGCTGCATGCGGAGTGGCAGCGCAAGGCCGTTCTCGTCGTCGCGGCCAGCGCCGCCGACGCGCACGACTGCCGCCTGCTCCTCTCGATCCTGGGCTTGGACGCCGAGGTCGTGGCCGACGCCCGCCGCACCGCGGCCGCCGAGTTGGCCGCTACCCCCGCCACCCCCGCGAAGCCCGTGGGCAAGCGCCGCCAGCACGCCGCCTGACCCAGTCAGCTCGCGTCGATCGTCGATCGGCGATCGCCCAGTCAGCTCTTGTCGTACTCGTGTGCCAGCAGCACCCGCAGGAACCCCAGCAGCGCCTGCTCGTCGGGTTCGAGCAACTCCCGCTTGCGCGGCCGCGACGCCTTCAGGTAGCCCTCGAACGTCTCGGCCGTGAACGTGTCCAGCAGGTGCGGGTGGATGTAGTGGGCGCGGGCAACCGCCCGGGTGTTGTGCAGTCCCTCAGCGGCGCTATCCACCGCGGCTACGACGGCGGCTTCGGGCTCGTGGTCCCGGTGTGAGCGCAGGTAATTGAAGGCCAGCCGAGTCCCGCGCCAAGTGCGGAAGTCCTTGGCGGTGATGTGCTCGCCGGTCAGGTCGTACAGGAGCTCGTTCACCTCGCTGGCCAGGATGGGCCTGCCGTCGACCGTGAACAGGCGTCGCCGGCGTTGCTCGCGCAGCGCAGCCACCACATTGGCGACCCGCTGGTCGCGTACTTCGATGCGCGCCCGCTTGCCCGACTTGGCCGGAAAGTCGAATTCAGTGCGCGCGCCGTTGACGCAGACGTGGCGGCGGGTCAGTGTGGTCAGCCCGAAGCTGTCGTTCTCCTCGGCGTAAATCTCGCTGCCGATCCGGATCCCGGACTCGTCGACGACGCGGACCATGCTGGCCAGCACCCGGTCGCGATCCAGGGCGCGGCGGCGCAGCTGGGTGCTCACATGCGCCCGGATCGTCGGCAGTTGCTCGGCCACCACGATCAACCGGTAGGAGTTCAACAGGTCCCGAAGTGCCCGCCACTTCGGGTGGTAGAGGTACTGCTTGCGGCCGCGGTCGTCCTCGCCGGTGGCCAGGATGTGCCCATCGGGGGAGGGGCAGATCCAGACGTTGCGCCAAGCCGGCGGGATGGCCAGCTCGACGATGCGCTGCTTGACGTCCAAAGCCGTGATGTGCACGCCGTCGGGCTGGCGGTAACTGAACCCGCGCCCCCTGCGCAGCCGCACGATGCCCGGCTCGTCGGTCGTGGCCACGTAGACCAGCCCGGCTGATTCGGCGCAGCGCTGGGTGTCCTCGTACAGCTCACTGATCGCGGCGATGGTCGCCGCCGACGGATCGGCCACGCGGCGCCCTCCTGTCGTCCAGCGCAGCATGCCCAACCTCGTGCGAGACGTATCGAGGGACGTGCGGGGTGGGCGTCAGGTTGCTGACGGACCGCTGCGTAAAAATGGCGCCGACCGGGCATATACGCGCTGTTCACCATCGACCATGGAGGACCGCGCGATGGCCACCACAACCATGCAGAAGCGAACAGAACCGGTGCGCAGCCTGGTGCCCGCCCGGATGGACCGGCTCCCGTGGACGCGGTTCCACTGGCTGGTGGTGATCGGGCTCGGGGTGTCCTGGATCCTCGACGGTCTCGAAATCCAGATCGTCTCGCTGGTCAGCGTGCCGCTGACCGACGCGAAGACGCTGCACCTCACCGCGGCGCAGGTCGGGTTCCTCGGCTCGATGTATCTCATCGGTGAGGTCGTCGGTGCACTGGTCTTCGGCCGGCTCACCGACAAGCTGGGCCGCAAAAAGCTGTTCATCATCACCCTCGGCATCTACCTCGTCGGCAGCGGCTTGGGTGGTTTCGCCTGGGACTACTACTCATTGCTTCTCTGTCGTTTCATTGCCGGCACCGGGATCGGCGGCGAGTACTGCGCCATCAACTCCGCGATCGACGAACTGATCCCCGCGCATTACCGCGGGCGGATCGACATCGCGGTCAACGGAACCTATTGGGGCGGTGCGGCGATCGGGTCGGCCCTCGGTCTGTACCTGTTCTCCAACCACGTGCCGATCAACTGGGGCTGGCGCATCGGTTTCTTCATCGGCCCGGTAATCGGCCTGTTCATCATCTTCCTGCGGCGCACCATCCCGGAGAGCCCGCGCTGGCTGATGACACACGGACGTGCTGAGGAGGCCGAACGCACCGTCGACGAGATCGAGGGACGCGTCAAGGCGCAAGGCGTCGAACTCAAGCCGGTCGATGAGAGCAAGGCGCTCGAGGTGACCGAGGCCCCGCGGCTGGGACTCATCGAGCTGACCAGGATCTTCTTCGGCACCTACCCCAGGCGCTCGATTCTCGGCTTCACCATGATGGTGACCCAGGCCTTCCTCTACAACGCGATCTTCTTCAGCTACGGCCTGGTGCTGTCTGTCTTCTACGGCGTGCCGGCCAGCAGCCTGCCGTACTACTTCTTCCCCTTCGCCATCGGCAACCTGCTCGGCCCGCTGCTGCTCGGCCATCTCTTCGACACGATCGGCCGTCGAAAGATGATCTTCTTCACCTACGGGGTGTCCGGCGTGATGCTCTACGTGTCGGCCTTCCTGTTCCATCAGGGCAGCCTGTCCGCGGTGACTCAGACAGTGTTCTGGTGCGTGATCTTCTTCTTCGCCTCCGCCGGTGCGTCCTCGGCCTATCTGACGGTGAGCGAGATCTTCCCGCTCGAGCTGCGCGGCCAAGCGATCTCGTACTTCTTCGCGCTGTCGCAGGGTGCCGGCGGAGTTGTCGCACCGTTCCTGTTCGGCCACCTGATCGGCGGCGCTAACAACAAGCACGCGCACACCGGTCCGCTGACGCTGGGCTATGTCATAGGCGCCACGATCATGATCATCGGAGCCCTGGTCGCGTGGTTCCTCGGCATCGACGCCGAGCGAAAATCGCTCGAGGACATCGCTAATCCGCTGTCGGCCGTCAAACGGCCCGAGGGCGGTATCAGCCCTGACACGGCTGGGGCATCGGCATGAGCCGGCCGGGAGGGCCGATCGTCGTCGGCGTGAGCCCCACCACCGGATCGCCGACCGCGCTTCGCTGGGCCGCCGACGAGGCCAGGCTGCGTGGCACCAAGGTGCGGGCCGTAATGGCCTGGCGCCCGCCGCGCGCGCCGTCGGCGACCGGCGGCCGTCCGCCCGCGGGCGTCCTGTCGCAGGCGGCAACCGACTTCGCGGCCGATGCCGAGGAGAAGCTGCGCGGGTTCGTCGGTGCGGCCCTCGGGGCCGACGACGGTGTCGAGTGCACTGCGATAAAGGGCAACGAGGTGAACGCGCTGCTCGCGGCCGCGGACGATGCCCAGCTGATGGTCATCGGCGAGCCGCGGCCGGGTCGACTCGCCTCGGTACGGGCGAGCCTGGTCGCGCCGCAGGTACTGCACCGCGCGCAGTGCCCCGTCGTGGCGCTGCCGGCCGTCGACGTTCAGTCACCCTGACGTAGACCGGTACCGTCGCTCGACGTGTCGGAGTTCATGCAGCGCAAGACCGTCGTCGCCGGTGGGCACCGGCTCTCCTATCAGGAGGCTGGTCCCGCCGACGGTCCCGTGGTCCTGCTGGTCCACGGGCTCGCGTCGGACAGCAACACCTGGGACCGCGCCCTGGTGCCGCTGGCCGAGCGCGGGGTGCGGGCGATCGCGCTCGACCTGCTCGGTCACGGCGGCTCCGACAAGCCCAAGGGCGGTTACCTGCTCGATGACTTCGCCGCTTCTCTCGAGGCGTTCTTCGCGGCTGCCGGCATCGAGCAAGCCACCGTCGGGGGGCACTCGCTGGGTGGTGCGATCGCGGTGCAGTTCGGCTACCAGTACCCCGGCCGCGTGCGGCGGCTGATCCTGGTGTCGGCCGGCGGCCTGGGCCGCGAGGTGCATCCGGTGCTGCGGGCGGCCGCCCTGCCTGGCGCTTCCCTCGTGCTGGACGCGGCCCTCGCGCCTCCGCTGGTCCGGCTCTACCGGCGCCCAGGAGTGCACCGAGCGTTGCGGCTGACCCCGGACAACGTCGCAAACCTGCGCCGGACGCGCACGGCGCTGGACGGCCGGGACGGGCGGGCCGCGTTCTTCGCTGCGCTGCGTGGCGTCATCGCGCCGTCCGGGCAGCGTGGCTCGTTCATCGAGATGCGCTATCTGGCTGAGCATGTCCCGACACTGCTGGTCTGGTCCGAGCGGGACGGCGTCATCCCGGTCGCCCACGCGCACGCCGCCCGGGCCCACCTGCCGGGCAGCCGACTGGTCGTGTTCCCCGGCGCCGGCCACGAGCCACACCGGCGACATGCCGTGCAGTTCGCAAGCGCGGTCGCCGAGTTCGTCGGCGCAGCGCCGGCCTAGACGACCCCTATCGGCGAGTCGTACACCTCGGGTGTTTTGGGCGCCCGGCACGTCCGTCCTGCGCCTGGATCCCATCTCCCACTCTGTGGGAATTGAATCTCGTTGGTTGGGAATGTCGCTAGGATGGCGGGATGGCGGACCGGCGGCGGTGGGCGATCCTCGCGGTCGGCACGCTGTCCCAGGCGTCCGCCTGCTCGTTCATCTACGGCATCCCGATGCTCGTCCCGGCGCTGCGGTCCGACGAGCGGCTGAGCTTGCTCGGTTCCAGCCTGATCGTGTCGGCCCCGGTGGCTGGCGTGTTGCTCACCCTGATCGCCTGGGGGGCAGCCGCGGATCGTTACGGCGAGCGGATCGTGATCATGTCCGGCATCGGTGCAGCCGCTGCCTTGCTGGGAGCCGCTGCATTCGTGCACGGGACGCTCGCGCTAGCGCTGCTGCTCGGGCTGGCCGGCGCGGCGGGGGCGTCGGTCTTCGCGGCGAGTGGCCGGGTGGTGATGGGCTGGTTCCCGGTGCAGGAGCGGGGCCTGGCGATGGGTACCCGCCAGACGGCTCAACCGCTCGGCGTCGCCATGGCCGCGCTGGGCCTTCCGTCGCTGGCCCGCAGCCACGGCGTGCATGTCGCGTTGCTGTTCCCGGCTGGCCTGTGTGCGGCAGCGGCCCTGTCCGTGCTGCTTTGGGTCACCGATCCGCCGCGGCCGCCACGATCCCCGGGCGCACCCAAGGCCGCGTCGCCATACCGCGGATCCTGGCAGCTCGGCCGGATCCACCTGGCCAGTGCGCTGCTCGTAGTGCCCCAGTTCGCCGTCGCCACATTTACCCTCGTTTACCTCGTCGGGCAACGGCACTGGGACCCGGTCGCCGCCGGGCGGATGATCTTCGCGTTCCAGGTGGCCGGGGCAGCGGGCCGGCCAGTAGCGGGCGTCTGGTCTGACCGGGTAGGCAGCCGGCTGCTGCCGATGCGGCAACTGGCGGTGGCCAGCGCGGCGCTGATGGGTGTCCTCGCGCTCGGTGCCTGGCTGGACGCGGTCTGGGTCATCGCGGGGTTCGCGCTCGGCGCGGTGGTTACGGTCGCCGACAACGGGCTGGGCTTTGTGGCGGTGGCCGAGACGGCCGGGACGGAGTGGTCCGGGCGCGCGCTGGGCGTGCAGAACACCGGCCAGAACGTCGCGGCGGTATTGACCGCGCCACTGCTGGCCGCGGTAATCGGCGACGTTCGCTACGCAGCTGGGTTCGCGCTGGTGATGGTCTTTCCCCTGCTCGCCATCCCGTTGACGCCGGTGCGGGCCGAGCGGCGCGCGGCCCGCACATCGGCCCGATCACCCTGTTGACGGCCGCGCCCGACGCGGCGCACCGGGGGACCGGGTCCGACTTTGTCTCGAACGCATTGGCGGAGGATAGGGGATTTGAACCCCTGAGGGATTGCTCCCAACCCGCTTTCCAAGCGAGCGCCATAGGCCACTAGGCGAATCCTCCGCCGACGAGGATACGGGCAGTGGCGGGCCCGGCCGACCACCGCCTCCCGTAGACTCGGCGCTCGACCCCCCGTGCGGCGCTCACCCTGCGAACCTCCCCAGGGCCGGAAGGCAGCAAGGATAAGCAGGCTCTGGCGGGTGCGCGGGGGGTCCCTCCCTGCCGCCAGGGGCCGGTCCCGGGTCGTCGCGTGTCGGTGCCGGTGGTTAGGGTCGCAGGGTGGCGGACAACCCGGGCAGAAACCTTGCGCTCTATCGCAAGTACCGCTCGGCGACGTTCGCCGAGGTCATCGGCCAGGAGCACGTCACTGAGCCGCTGCGCCACGCACTGGGCAACAACCGCCTCAACCACGCCTACCTGTTCAGCGGCCCGCGCGGCTGTGGCAAGACCTCCAGCGCCCGCATCCTGGCCCGGTCGCTCAACTGCCTGCAAGGACCCACGCCTGACCCGTGCGGTGTCTGCGACTCCTGCCGCGAGCTCGCCCCGAACGGCCCCGGCTCCATCGACGTCATCGAGATAGACGCGGCCAGCCACGGCGGCGTCGACGACGCCCGCGACCTGCGCGAGCGAGCGTTCTTCGCCCCCGTCCGCGACCGCTACAAGGTCTACATCATCGACGAGGCCCACATGGTCACCACGCAGGGCTTCAACGCCCTGCTCAAGCTCGTCGAGGAACCGCCGGACTTTCTGGTCTTCGTGTTCGCCACCACGGAGCCCGACAAGGTGCTCACGACCATCCGCTCGCGCACCCACCACTACCCGTTCCGGCTGATCCCGCCCGGGGCCATGCGTGCTCACCTCGAGAAGATCTGCACCGCCGAGTCCATCACCGTCGAGCCCGCGGTGCTGCCGCTGGTGGTACGCGCCGGGGGCGGCTCGGCCCGCGACTCACTGTCGATCCTCGACCAGCTGCTCGCCGGCGCGGGACCGGACGGCGTCACCTACGCCCGGGCGGTCGCGCTCCTCGGGGTCACCGACGGCGCGCTGCTCGACGACATGGTCGACGCGCTCGCGGCCGGCGATGCCGCAGTCGTCTACGGCACGGTCGACCGCGTGGTCGAGGCCGGCCACGACCCGCGTCGGTTCGCCGCCGACCTGCTCGATCGCTTCCGCGACCTGATCCTGCTCGACGCCGTGCCCGACGCGGCCGCACGTGGGCTGATCGACGCGCCACAGGACGCGGTCGCGCACATGACCGACCAGGCGCTGCGCCTCGGCGCAGGCACCGTCACCCGTTACGCCGAGATCGTGCACACCGCCCTGATCGAAATGCGCGGGACGACATCGCCGCGGCTGGTGCTCGAACTGCTCTGCGCGCGCATGCAGTTGCCCGACGCGGCCACCGACTCCGCCGCCCTGCTGCAGCGCGTCGAACGCCTCGAGCGCCGCTACACCGCGGCCGGCCCGGCCGAGCCGGTCGCCGAGGCCGTCACCCTGCCGGCCGCCGCGACGGCGGTCCCCGAGAAGGCAGCGCCCGCCTCGCAGCGAGCGGCGACACCGAGCCCGGTCAAGACGGCCACAGTCAAGGCGGCGCCGCCCGCGCGGGAACCGTGGCCCACCCCGCCGCGGACCGTCCAACCCGCCGAAGCGACAGCCGCGCAGCAGAGCACAGCGCCCGCCTCGACGACCGGCGCCGAGCAAACGGCGCCCCCTGCCACGGCACCCCCGGCCGCCGACGCAGCACCTGACGTCACGGCAAACCCCGCCGCCGGGCCCGAGCAACCCGCACCGGCGACGTCCGGGCCGCCCGGCCAGTTGGACGCCGCCGCGCTGCGCCGGCTGTGGCCCGAGGTACTCGACGTCGTCAAGCTGTCCAGCCGGCGCACCCGCGCACTGCTCGACAACGCCCAGATCACCGCAACGGCCGGTGACCTGATCACGCTTGCCGCGCCAGCCGCACTGGCCAAGATGCTCGCCGACGAGAGCAACACCTCAGTGCTGCGGTCGGCGCTGACCAAGGTCGTCGGCGGCACGTGGCGCGTCGACGTCGACGGGTCAGGCAGCACCGGCGCGCAACCGAGTGAGCCCGCAGCCAGTCCGCTCATCCGTACTGCAGACTCCGAGCCTGATCCGCGCGACGACACTGACGACTCCGACCCGGACGCCCCGAGCGAACGCGCCGCCGCGGTCGATCCCGAGGCCCAGGCGCTGCGGCTGCTGCACGAGCGTCTCGGCGCCCGTCCCGTCGACCAGAAGTGAGCACACGCATACCCGCAAGCGCAGCGGCGGCTTTGCACGGCTTACCTCGCCGGCCGCTGGTCGGTACCCGTCGGGCGTGTGGTGAGCGGATGGGGCGCAGCGCGCTCACCTACTGCGCGTTGATCAACGAGACCGACGCACCGCTCACCGGCCGAGGTAGGCGAGGATGCCCGCCGCAATAGCCGCCGCTACGCGGCCCCGCCCGGCCGCCGAGGTCTGCAGCCCGGCATCTCCGACGTTGCGCATATTGCCCAGCTCGAGGAATGTCGACGGTCCGTCCGCGAGGTTCAATGCGGCCAGGTCGGCCCGCGGGAAGTAGCCGTTGGAGCCGAGGTAGGTCGACGTGCTCAGCCCCGACCCGCGCAGCAGCGCGTCGTGCACCGCCACCGTCAACCGGTGCGACTGAGCGGCCACCGCGGCACCGGCCGGTTGCTGACTGGATTCGCAGACGTGGAACCCGTGGCCGCCGGCCGCGGCGCCGTCGGCGTGGATCGAGATCACCGCCGTCACCCCCGCGCGGTTGCCGATAGCGGCACGCTCGTCGACGCACGGCCCCACCCCGCCGTCGTCGGGCCGGGTGAGCACCACGCGCACCCCGCGCGCCTGCAGCAGGGTTCGCACCCGGAGCGTGACGTCCCAGTTGAACGCGTGCTCGGGGTACCCGGCGTCGGTGCTCGTGCCGGTCGTGTCGCACGCCTTCTTGTTGCCCTGACGATCCGCGGGCACCAGCCGGTTGATCTCCGACGGATGCGAGCCGTTCGCGCCGTTGTGCCCCGGGTTGAGGACGATCAGCGGCGCCGAGCCGGACGGCAACGGCAACGACACCGGCGGCGGGGACGGCGCCCGGCTGGCCGACCGGGCAGCCGCGGGCGGCGCCGGGATCGTCGTCCTTGACGCGGAGGGCGATGTCGCCGAGATCGTCTGGGTCGGCGTGGCCTCGGGGGTGGACAGCGACGCGCTTGACGTGGGCACGGGTGTGCTGTGCGGCTTGGCCGACGACGTGCAGCCCGCGAGCAAAGCGCCGAGTGCGGCGGCGAGGAGCACGAGGCGGCGCATGCCAGCCACCCTCGCACACCCGCCCGCTGCCGACGGACGGCTACCCTGGGACACCCCGACGCACCGGCGAGAAATAAGGAGCATTGCTGTGACCTCGCAAGGCGGAATGCCGGATCTGCAGGCGCTCATGATGCAGGCGCAGAAGATGCAGGAACAAATGATGTCCGCGCAGGACGAACTGGCCGAGGCCGAGGTCACCGGAAGTGCCGGCGGTGGGCTGGTCACCGTGACGATGCGCGGCACCGGTGAGCTCACCGCGGTGACGATCGACCCCAAGGTGGTCGACCCCGATGACATCGACACGCTGCAGGACCTGATCCTGGTGGCGGTCCGCGACGCGAGTGAGTCCGTGGGCGAACTCGCGGCCGAGAAGATGGGCCCGCTGGCGGGCGGTGCGGGTCTCGGCGGGCTCGGCCTGCCCGGACTGTGACCGCCGGCGCGCGGACAGTTCGATGATGTACGAAGGCGCGGTCCAGGATCTGATCGATGAGCTGGGCAGGCTGCCCGGCGTCGGTCCCAAGAGCGCACAGCGCATCGCGTTCTACCTGCTTGCCTCCGAGCAGGTCGACGTAGAGCGGCTGGCCTCGACGTTGATCCGGGTGAAGAACGACGTCAAGTTCTGCTCGATCTGCGGCAACGTCTCCGAGTCCGAACAGTGCCGCATATGCACCGACGCGCGCCGCGACCAGACGATCATCTGCGTCGTCGAGGAGCCCAAGGACGTGCTGGCCGTCGAGCGCACCCGCGAGTTCCGCGGCCGCTACCACGTACTGGGCGGTGCCATCAGCCCGATCGACGGCGTCGGGCCGGACGACCTGAGGATCCGGGAACTGCTCGTCCGGCTGCGCGACGGTGTGGTCACCGAACTCATCCTTGCCACCGATCCCAACCTCGAGGGCGAGGCAACCGCGACCTACCTGGCTCGGATGATCAACCCGATGGGCCTGACCGTCACCAGGCTGGCCAGCGGGCTGCCAGTGGGTGGCGACCTCGAGTACGCCGACGAGGTCACGCTCGGCCGTGCCTTCTCCGGCCGGCGCCGGGTCGACTGAACCGATGGCACAGCCCGGGCCGCCACCGCGCCGTGGACTGTTCTGGTCGGCCGTCGCGTTGGCGCTGGTCGCTCTGGTCGGCGGCAGCGTGGTCGCCTACGCCACCTACGCCGCCACCGCAGGTCCCGACGGCGCGGTCAAGGGTTACTTTGCGGCCCTCGCCCGGGCTGACGCGCCGGCCGCGCTCGGCTTCGGCGACCTGCCGCAGGGGCCCACCCAACTGCTCACGTCCACGGTGCTGCACGCGCAACGCGAGGTGGCCCCGATCCGGCACCTCACGATCGTGTCAACCGAGCATTCCGGCGACACCGCCACTGTCCGTGTCCGGTACGCCCTCGACTACGCCGACGGTGCCCGGCAGGTCAGCGAGGCGGTGCCGGTCGTGCGGCAGCACGGGTCATGGCGGTTGGCCCGGACGGCGGCCACCACGCAGCTGCGTCTGCAACAGGCCGGCGACCGCGCGACGCTCCTGGGCGGGCGGGTCCCGGACGGCGAGCTGCTCATCTTTCCCGGCGCCGTCCCCATCACGTTCGACTCGCCGTACTTGGCGCTGCGCGCCGCGACGAGCAGCGTCACGCTCACCGCTGGCCCGCAGACGGCGCTGACCGTCGTGCTGACCACGGCAGGGCACGCCGCCGTCGCGGCCGCGCTCGAGAACGCGTTGCGGGCCTGCCTGGGCGGATCCACGTCGGCCGACCCGCGGTGTCCGCTGCCCACGAGCCGCGCGGTACCCGGGACCCTGAGCGCGACGGTGAACGCAGCCGACCTGCACCGAGCCGAGGTCATCAGGCTCGCGCAGTCCTCGTCCGGCGTCGTCGCCATCACCGCGACGATCAAGCTGGCCGGCCGATATACCGCCCTGGACTTCGAGAACCAACCCGTCGTGAAGACCGGCACCGTGTCCCTGACCCTGACCGCCACCACCCACGCCACGACGCCGATCACGATCGACTGGGCGGACCGGACGTGATCGGCGTCGTGCGGCGCCTCGCGGTGGTGCTCACCACCGGTCTGCTGGTCGCGACGGCTGCACCGGCGGCCGCCACGCCAGGACCGCCGGATGCGCCCGAGTACTGGTTCGACGCCTGGAAGGTCGAGCAGCTATGGCAGAGCGGGGTGCGTGGCCAGGGCGTCACCATCGCCGAGGTCGACACCGGGGTGAATGCGCAGCTACCCGAGTTGGCGGCCAACGTGCTGCCGGGCAAGGATTTCGGCCGCACCGGCGACGGGCGGATCGACCGCGAGCTGAACGAGTTCGGTCACGGCACCGCGATGGCCTCGATCATGGTCGGCCGCCAGGGACTGCTCGGGATCGCCGGGCTGGCGCCGTCGGCCAAGCTGTTGCCCATCGCCGTGCCGTTGACCGGCACCACCGATGCCACCGCCAATGACCACCTGGCCGAGGCGATCCGATGGGCGGTCGATCACGGCGGCAAGGTCGTCAGCATGTCGTTGGGCGCCCCCCAAAGCCCAGCCGACGTCACGGTGCCGTGCCCGGCGGCCGAACAGGCGGCGGTGTACTACGCGCTGAGCAAGGGGGCCGTGCTGCTCGCCGCCGCCGGCAACCACGGCGAGGGGGGCAATCCGGTCGAGGAACCGGGGGTGTGCCTCGGTGTGGTCTCGGTCGGTGCGTCCGACCAAGCCGGGGCGCCGGCCGCCTTCTCGTCGCGGCATCGATACCTCACCCTGGCCGCTCCCGGTGTCGCCATCGCATCGCTCAGCCGGGTCAGCGGCTCGGCCTACTCAGGCGACGGCACCAGCCAGGCCACGGCGATCGCTTCATCGGTCGTCGCGCTGGTCTGGTCGAAGTACCCGAAGCTGACCGGGGAGCAGGTCATCACCCGGGTGCTCGCCACGCTGGACCGACGCCGTACCCGGCACGACACGGGGATCGGCTTCGGTGTGATCAACGCCTACCGGGCGGTGACGTCTCCGGTGCCGGCCGGCGCCGCCAACCCGGTGTACGCGGCGGCCGCGCCGTTCCTCGCCCGGCAGCATGCCTTTGCCAAGGCGGACAGCGCCGTTACTCCGCCGCGGGCGGCAGACACCCGGGCGCCGACCGGACGGTTCTCGATCGGCCAGTCGCCCCGCCTGCTCGTGCCGCGGGTGCTCGGCGGTGTGGCGGTTGCGCTAACGGGTTTGCTCGCGCTGATCACGCTCACGGTGGCTGCCGGCATCCGCCGACGCCGGCGCCATCCGGTCCCCGAGGTCAGCATGATCGAGCACGTCGCTACGGGTGAGGCGATGCCCGCCAGGCCCGACGCCAGCATGGCCTGGCACGACATCAGCACACCGCCCGAACCGACACCGGACCGTACCGGCGCTAGCGGCGGCGGGTCGGCTGCCCTCAGGGACGACGGCTAGGCCTCGGTGGTGAACGGCGGGTACTTGTCGGTCAGGCCGTACAGGTAGGCGCTGATGCGAGCCTGCCAACGGATCGCTCCGGTCACGAAGCGATGCATGCCCTCGGGGTAGGAGCCGGTGAACAGGATGCCCCACTGCCCGAACCACGCGACGAACGCCAAGGCGATGGCTACGAAGTAGAAGACGAAGATGGCCGGGATCAGCATGACCACCCGGCCCAAGAAGAAGAAGATGCTGAAGAACGCGAGCACGCGGGATTGAGTGGGTGCCCGCTCGACGCTGAGCTGGACCGGGTGCCCGCCGCTCGCCCCGCCCCCGTACCCTGCCGGCGCGGAGGCGTACTGCTGCGGCGGAGCCGGATAGCCGCCCTGCTGCGGCGGAGCCGGATAGCCGCCCTGCTGCGGCGGAGCCGGATAGCTGCCCTGCTGCGGCGGCGGCGGGTAGCCGCCCTGCTGCGGCGGCGGACCGGTTGACCAGCCGCCTTGGCCCTGGGACTGTCCTTGGGATTGCTGGTACGGGTCATTCGGCTGCGTCATGGCATTCCCCATCGTGGACGGTGTGACTTCTGGACAGGTCGCCGCAGATGCTCGCAGCTTTGCGGTGATCGCACCAACGGGGCATGGGTTCGCCAACGAAGTGCCCAGGCCCGAAGTTCGCCGAGCTCGCGACCTCAGCGCTCGCGGGCCGCCCGGTTCAGCGCGCTGATCACGCCACGCAACGACGCATGAACGATCGACTCGCTGACCCCGACACCCCACAGCACCCGCTCGCCGACCTCGATCTCGAGATAAGCGGCCGCTTCGGCGTCGCGGCCGGCGGTGAGCGCGTGCTCGGCGTAGTCCAGCACCCGCACCGGCAGCGTGCCCAGGCCCAGGTCGACGGCCGAAAGCGCCTCGCAGAACGCGGCGATGGGCCCGTTGCCGACGCCGTCAAGCACGTGGTCCTGGCCGAAGGCGCGCACGGTAGTCGTGATCCGCTCGATACCCTCGTCGCTCGTCGAACTGAACCTCACCAGGTCGAACGCACCCGGAGCGAGGTACTCCGCGGAGAAGATCTGCCACATCATCGCGGCATCGACCTCGCCGCCCTCACCGTCGGTGTGTTGCTGAATGACGTGGCTGAACTCGATCTGCAGCCGCCGCGGTAGGTCGAGGTGGTGGTCGGTCTTCATGATGTAGGCGACGCCGCCCTTGCCGGACTGCGAATTGACCCGGATGACGGCCTCGTAGGAGCGGCCGACGTCCTTGGGGTCGATCGGCAGGTACGGGATCTGCCAAGGCATCTCACCGATCGGCCTGCCCGCCGCCGCGGCCGCGCGGTCCAGGTCGTCGAAGCCCTTCTTGATCGCGTCCTGGTGTGAGCCGCTGAAGGAGGTGTACACGAGATCGCCGACGTAGGGGTGCCGCTCGTGCACGTCGATACGGTTGCAGTACTCCACGGTGCGCCGGATCTCGTCGATACGTGAGAAGTCGATCATCGGGTCGATGCCCTGGCTGTACAGGTTCAGCCCGAGCGTCACCAGGTCGACGTTGCCGGAGCGCTCGCCGTTGCCGAACAGGCAGCCTTCGACGCGCTGCGCACCGGCCAGCACCGCGAGTTCCGCGTCGGCCGTGGCGGTGCCGCGGTCGTTGTGCGTGTGCACCGAAAGGGCGATGAACTCGCGGCGGGTGAAGTGCCGTGACATCCACTCGATCTGGTCGGCGTAGACGTTCGGGGTGGACCGTTCGACGGTGCACGGCAGGTTCAGCACGATTTCGCGGTCGGGCCCTGGCTGCCAGGTATCCATCACCGCCTCGCAGATCTCCAGGCTGAAGTGGAGCTCGGTGTCCATGAAGATCTCGGGCGAGTACTCGAAGCCGAACTCGGTCCCGGGCAGGTAGATGTCGGCGAACTTCATCACTGCGGACGTCCCGTCGACCGCCACTGCGCGGCACTCGGCGCGGCCGTCACCCGGCCAGCCGAACACGACCCGGCGGAACACCGGGGCGGCGGCGTTGTACATGTGCACGGTGGCCTGGTTGGCGCCGACCAGCGATTGCACGGTGCGTTCGATGAGCTCCTCGCGGGCCTGCGTCAGCACGGAGATACGCACGTCGTCGGGGATCTTGCCCCCCTCGATCAGGTTGCGGACGAAGTCGAAATCGGTCTGGCTCGCGGCGGGGAAGCCGACCTCGATCTCCTTGTAGCCCATCGTGACCAGCAGATCGAACATGGCGTGCTTGCGGGCCGGGTTCATTGGGTCGATCAGGGCCTGGTTGCCGTCGCGCAAATCGGTGGACAACCACCGCGGAGCGGCGGTGATGGTGCGCGCCGGCCACTGGCGGTCCGGCAGGTCGACGGCGGGGAAGGGCCGGTAACGATGGCACGGCATACCGGACGGGCGTTGCGTGGGCGGGGTGGTCATGACGTTGCTGCTCCTGACGGGTGACCGGAAGGTGGAGCGGTCGGCGCAGCAGTTCGGCCCGCGACGAGGGGCCGACCGGTGAGAGTTACCGGGCCTCGCCGCGGCTGCGAAGAAGCAGCGCGCGCGTCATGATGCGTTGAGGCTAACGGAGAGTTCGACGGCGGCCAACCCTGTCATTTCGAGGCCGGGTGTGGTTCAGGTTGCCGAAAGCGTCGTCATAACCACTCCGGACGACGAAATCAGTTGTTGTAGGCGCTCGAAACCGCCTGTAGCGTTGCGCCATCGCCAACTTGCCGGACAGTGGAGAGTGCACCGTGGCACGGACAGTCCAGAACTTCATCGGGGGTGAGTTGGTCGACGCGGCCGACGGGCGCCGCGCCGAGCTGATCAATCCCGCCACCGGCGAGGTCTTCGCCTCCGCACCGGTGTCCTCGGCCGAGGACGTCGATGCCGCCTACCGCGCGGCCGCGACGGCCTTCCAGACCTGGCGCGAGACCACGCCGTCGGAGCGGCAGCGAGCACTGCTGAAGTTCGCCGACGCGATGGAAGCGCGCGCCGAGGAGATCATCGCCGTCGAGTGTGAGAACACCGGCAAGCCCATCGAGCTCACCCGCTCTGAGGAGATCCCCCCGGCGCTCGACCAGATCCGGTTCTTCGCCGGCGCAGCGCGGGTGCTCGAAGGCCGTAGCGCCGGGGAGTACATGAGCGGGTTCACCTCCTACGTCCGCCGCGAGCCCGTCGGTGTCGTCGGGCAGGTCACGCCGTGGAACTACCCGATGATGATGGCGGTCTGGAAGGTGCTGCCGGCCATCGCCGCGGGCAACTGCACCGTGCTCAAGCCAAGCGACACCACCCCCGTCTCGTCGGTGTTGATGGCCGAGATCGCCGCCGAATTCCTGCCGCCGGGCGTCTTCAACGTCGTGTGCGGCGACCGCGACACCGGCCGCGCGCTGGTCTCGCACCCGACCCCGGCCATGGTGTCGATCACCGGGTCCACCCGCGCGGGCTACGAGGTTGCCGCGGCAGCAGCCAAGGACCTCAAGCGCACCCACCTAGAACTCGGCGGCAAGGCGCCGGTGATCGTCTTCGACGACGCCGACATCGAGAACGCTGCCGAGAACATCGCCATCGGGGGCTACTTCAACGCCGGCCAGGACTGCACCGCCGCCACCCGCGTACTGGCCGGCCCGGGCATCGCCGACGAGTTCGCGGCGGCCTTGGCCGAGCAGGCCCGCAACACCAAGGTCGGTGCGCCGGCAGACGCAGACATCCTCTACGGTCCGCTGAACAACGCCAACCAGCTCGAGCGCGTCGGCGGCATGCTCAGCCGGCTGCCCGATCACGCCCAGCTGCTCGCCGGCGGCTCCCGGCAGGGCGAGACGGGCTACTTCTGGCAGCCCACCGTGGTCGGCGGCCTGCGGCAGGGCGACGAGGCCGTCCGCGACGAGATCTTCGGCCCGGTCATCACGGTGCAGACGTTCACCGACGAGGATGAAGCGGTGCGCTGGGCCAACGACACCGAGTACGGCCTGGCTTCTTCGGTGTGGACGAAGGACCACGGCCGGGCTATGCGGGTGTCGCGGCGGCTGGATTTCGGGTGCGTATGGGTGAACTGCCACATCCCGCTCGTGGCCGAAATGCCGCACGGCGGCTTCAAGCATTCCGGCTACGGCAAGGACCTGTCGATGTACGGACTCGAGGACTACACCCGCGTCAAGCACGTCATGCATAACATCGAGTTCTGATTCGGGGGCAAGGACCCGTCCGGGCTACCGGACCCATAACCTCTCGGTATGACTCACGTGATCGCCGCCGAGCTGGTAGCCAACGTCGCCACCGTCCTGGTGCGTCAGGGCGATGCGGTACGGCCGGAGGACACACTGGTGATCTTGGAGTCGATGAAGATGGAGATCCCGGTGCTGGCCGAGGTGAGCGGAATCGTCGCCGAGCTGGCCGTCGTCGAGGGCGAGGCCATCCGCGAGGGCGACATCATCGCGGTAATCGCCACCGGCGGCGACTGACGCCAGGACGTCGGTGCCCGTGTCGACCTCGCGGCCGGGTGGCAGTCCCCCGATCCTGTGAGCGGACTTTGTGGCCCCGGCAGGCTCACAGCTGATTAAAGGGGAATGCCAAGCAAGATCACGCATCCTGGAGCCGTCGATCGAGCTGCCGGGAGGAGGTCGCCGGGTATGACCGTCGCCGCTCAGACGCAGACGCCGCATGGCGCCATCCATCCGCCCCGTGCTCTGGTCTCGGTCCGGCCCGACGCCGCGCTGGCCGCCATCGGCGCAGGTGCGGCCGCCGTCATCGTCTTGTGGTGGCAAAACACGTACTCGTTGCACGGACTGGCCGACTGGCTGACCAATGCCGGCCGTATCACTGGGTTGTTGGCCGGTTACGCGGTAGTGGTGCTGCTGGCATTGATGTCGCGGACCCCCGCACTGGAGCGGGGCGTCGGGACTGACCGGCTGGCGCGCTGGCACGCGATGGGCGGGCGATACACCATCAGTCTCGCTGTGGCGCACACACTGCTGATCATCTGGGGTTACGCGGTCAGCGCGCACACCAACGTCGTCCACCAGACGTCCACCCTGGTCACGACCTACCCGGACGTCCTGATGGCCACGGTCGCGGTGCTCATGCTGGTCGTGATCGGCGCCGTCTCAGCACGCGCGGCCCGTCGGCGTTTGCGCTATGAAACCTGGCACTTCATCCATCTCTATACGTACCTGGCTATCGCGCTCGCGTTCAGCCACGCGTTCTCGACCGGTGCGGAATTCCGCAATGACGCCAAGGCCCGCTGGCTGTGGTCGGCGCTGTACGTCTTCGTCGGCGCCGTGCTCATTTGGTACCGCTTCGTGACGCCGGTATACGCGGCCCTGCGGCACCGCATGCGCGTGGTCGAGGTCCGTCCGGAATCGGCCGACACGGTGTCGGTCTACGTCACCGGTCGGCGCCTGGACGAATTGCGTGCCGAGGCCGGGCACTTCTTCCGCTGGCGGTTCCTGACCCCCTCCCTGTGGTGGGCCGCGAACCCCTACTCGCTGTCCGCGGCCCCGCGGCCCGATCTGCTCCGCATCACGGTGAAGGTCGTCGGCGAGCACAGCGCTGCCCTGCGTGCCCTCGCGCCCGGGACGCGGGTTCTGGCCGAGGGCCCGTATGGCTCGTTCACCGGGGCGCGGCGGCTCGGCCGAAAGGTGCTACTGCTCGCCGGCGGCGTGGGCATCACGCCATTGCGCGCACTGTTCGAGACGCTGCCGGGCATGCCAGGCGACATCACGTTGATCTACCGAGCCAATTCGGTGACTGATGTCGTGCTGCGCGCGGAACTGGACCAGATCGCCCAGCAACGCGGCGCGCGCGTGCATTACCTGATGGGGCCGCCGCAAACAGGCCGCAAGGATCACCTGTCCGCGGCGCGGATGCGGCGGCTCATCCCTGATCTGGCCGAGCACGACGTCTACCTGTGCGGTCCGGCGGGGATGATGGCGGCCGCCGAGATCGGGCTGCGTGAGGCCGGCGTGCCGCGTCGGCGCATCCATCGAGAATCATTCGCGTTCTGAGGCGAAACAGATGAGACGTGTTCTGTTATCGGTGATCGGCACAGTGCTGGGTCTGGTCGCGCTGCTCAGCTTCAAATCGCACGGCAAGCCGCTGGTCAGCGGGGCGCTGCCCTCGGCCGCGCTGCCCGCCTCGGCTGCAGCCTCGACCCCGGCGGGCACCAGCCAGTCCAGCGGGGCGCCACCTAGTCCGTCAAGCAACAGGAGCTTCCTGGGCCAGGCGGTGCAGACGCAATACGGCGTCGTGCAGGTCAAGCTCACGGTGAGCGGCACCAAGATCACGAATGTGTCCTTCGCACAACTGACCGCCTACGACGGTCGCTCGCAGGAGATCAACAGCCAGGCCGCACCCATCCTGCTGCAGGAGACCCTGAGCGCACAGAACGCCCAGATCGACACGGTTTCCGGCGCGAGCTACACCAGCGACGGCTATGTCCAGTCGCTGCAGAATGCGCTCGACCAGGCGGGCATCAAGTGACTGTGGCGCTCCCGGTGCGGCGCGTCGAACAGTGCATGGGCACGGTTTTTTCCATGGATCTGCGCGGCCCTTCGATCGATCCGGAGGCGGTCGAAAACGTTGTGCGCTGGTTGCACTGGGTGGACGCCACGTTCTCCACCTACAAGCCGGACAGCCAAGTCAGCCGGCTGGGACGTGGCGAGCTCAGGGTCACGGACTGTGCCCCCGAGGTCGGCGAAATCCTGGATCGCTGCGAGCGATTGCACCACGACACCGACGGCTACTTTTCGGCCTACGCGGACGGTTGGCTGGACCCGTCCGGTCTGGTGAAGGGCTGGGCCATCGAGCGGGCCAGCGACCTGCTCAAGTGGGCCGGGTCGAGTAGCCATTGCGTGAACGGCGGCGGCGACGTGCAATGCGCCGGCGATGGCGCGCCCGGGCAGCCGTGGCGCGTCGGCGTCGCCCACCCGCTGCGGCCGGGGGATCTTGCGGCCGTCGTCGTGGGTAGCGATGTGGCGGTCGCGACGTCAGGGACTGCCGAGCGGGGCGCGCACGTGCTCAATCCGCACACCCGCCAGCCCCCGGATACGTTAGCCAGCCTCACGCTGGTGGGGCGGCACCTGGGCGACGTCGACGCTTACGCCACCGCCGCTTTCGCGATGGGTGCGGCTGCCCGCGACTGGGTCGAACAAGCGCCCGGGCTCGAGGGCTTCGCCGTCACACTGGACGGCACGACCTGGCGTACGGACGGATTTCACGACGGCAGCTGAGCGGAACCGGTCCCGTGGGAAGCTGAGCGGATGAGTCATGTCGTCGCGGCCGAGCCGCTCGCCTCCATCCCTGTGATCGCCAGCGGAGCCCGGTCATGACGTTCGCACAGCAACGGCTGCTGAAGACGTCCATCCCAGGCCCGCGCTCGGTCGAACTGCATGCTCGCAAGGCGAACGCGGTCGCCGCGGGCGTCGGCACCATGTTGCCGATTTACGTCGAGCGCGCCGGTGGCGGCATCGTTGTCGACGTCGACGGCAACCAGCTGATCGACTTCGGGTCGGGCATCGCCGTGGTGTCGGTGGGCAACGCCGCACCGCGAGTGGTGGCGGCGGTGCAGCAGCAGGTCGCCGAGTTCACCCATACCTGCTTCATGGTCACGCCCTACGAGGGTTACGTCGCGGTGGCCGAGAAACTCAACGAGCTCACGCCGGGCGATCACGACAAGCGCTCGGCGCTATTCAACTCCGGTGCCGAGGCCGTCGAGAACGCGATCAAGATCGCCAGAGTGCACACCGGCCGGCAGGCGGTCGTGGCATTCGACCATGCCTATCACGGCCGCACGAACCTCACGATGGCGCTCACCGCCAAGAACATGCCGTACAAGAACGGCTTCGGGCCATTCGCCAGCGAGATCTATCGCGTGCCGATGGCCTATCCCTACCGCTGGCCGACCGGCCCGGAGCGCTGCGCGGACGAGGCGTTCGCCGACTTCGTCGACATGGTGCACAGCCAGGTCGGCGAGCAGAACACCGCGGCGGTGATCATCGAGCCGATCCAGGGCGAGGGCGGGTTCATCGTCCCGGCACCGGGGTTCCTGGCGCGGGTGGCGTCCTGGTGTGCCGAGCACGGCATCGTGTTCGTGGCCGACGAGATCCAGACCGGTTTCTGCCGCACCGGCGACTGGTTCGCTTGCGAGTACGAGGACGTGGTGCCCGACCTGGTCACCGCCGCGAAAGGCATCGCCGGCGGGCTGCCGCTGGCCGCGGTCATCGGCCGGGCCGAGATGATGGATTCCGTGCACGCGGGGGGCCTGGGCGGCACGTACGGCGGCAACCCGGTCGCGTGCGCCGCCGCCCTGGCCGCGATCGAGACGATGCAGGCTGACGACCTTTGTGCGGCCGCTCGTCGCATCGAGTCGGTGATGCGCCCGCGGTTGACCGCTCTGGCAGACAAGTACGACGCCGTCGGTGACGTTCGCGGGCGCGGTGCGATGCTCGCGGTCGAACTGGTGGCGCCCGGGACAACCGACCCGGACCCCACGCTGACCGCCGCCGTGTCCGCCGCGTGTCACCAGCAGGGGTTGATCACGCTCACGGCTGGCACCTTCGGCAACGTGCTGCGGTTCCTTCCGCCGCTAGTCATCGACGACGCGCTGTTGAGCGAAGGCCTCGACATCCTCGACGCCGCGTTCGGTATCTGTGCATGACCGGCACCGTCAAGCGGATCATGGTGACCGGCGGGGCGGGCTTCATCGGCTCGCATCTGTCCCGCCGGCTGCTCGCCATGGGCCACGACGTCCTGGTCGTCGACAACTTCTATTCCAGCAACCGACGCAACCTCGAGGACCTGCGCCACGAGCCGCGTTACGAACTGATGCGCCACGACGTCACGTTCCCGCTCTACGTCGAGGTGGACGAGATCTATCACCTCGCCTGCCCGGCCTCGCCAGTCTTCTACCAGCGCGACCCGGTACAGACGACCAAGACCTGCGTGCACGGCTCGATCAACATGCTGGGGCTGGCCAAGCGGACCGGCGCCAAGATCCTGCTGGCGTCGACCTCCGAGGTGTACGGCGACCCGGCCGAGCACCCGCAGCAGGAGTCGTACTGGGGCCACGTCAATCCGATCGGCCCGCGGTCGTGCTACGACGAAGGCAAGCGCTGCGCCGAGACGCTGTTCTTCGACTACTACCGCCAGCACGCGCTGCGGATCAAGGTGGCACGGATCTTCAACACCTACGGACCCACGATGCTGCCCAACGACGGCCGCGTGGTGTCCAGCTTCATCGTCCAGGCGTTGCAGGGCGAACCGCTGACAATATTCGGCGACGGCTCGCAGACCCGGTCGTTCTGCTACGTAGACGACCTGGTCGACGGCCTCATCCGGTTGATGGAATCCTCCGACGAGGTCACCGGGCCGATCAACCTCGGCAACCCCGGTGAGTTCACGATGCTCGAACTTGCCACCAAGGTGATCGACATGGTCGGCCAGCGCACCGCCATCGAGCACCGGCCGCTGCCCCCGGACGACCCGGCGCGCCGCCGTCCGGACATCGACCAGGCGATAAAGGTGCTCGGCTGGAGCCCCACGGTGGCCCTGGACGAGGGCCTGTCACGCACCGTCGAGTACTTCCGGGCCCTGCTCGACGACTGAGCGGCGCGATACCACCTAGCCGCGCCCGGTATTCTGAGGTCTCCGCAGATCGTTGAGAGGGAAACCGTGGGCCTCGTCGTGCAGAAGTACGGCGGTTCGTCGGTCGCTGACGCCGAGCGGATCAAGCGGGTAGCCGAGCGCATTGTTGCCACCCGGCGCAGCGGCAACGACGTCGTGGTTGTCGTATCCGCGATGGGCGACACCACCGACGAG
>JALYVG010000050.1 GCA_030853345.1 Actinomycetota bacterium
TCGGTGTCCTCGTGGCTGTGCCAGACGAAGTCACCCTCGACCTTGACCAGCTTGATGTCGTAGTCGTTGAGCTCAGCGATCTTCTTGGGTGACCAGTGTTCGTCGAAGCGAGCCAGCAGTTCGGGCAGGTTGCGGACATCCATCCGTCGATTCTGGCATCTGCCCCGGGCGGGCCACAGCGGTGAGCTCGGTGAGCGCGTCGCGCAGGTGCCGGGTGATGTCCCACACGTCGGGCACCATGTCGGGGCACACCACGATGCCGAAGTCGAGATGGCCGTCATAGGACATCACCGTGATGTTGATGCCGCCGCCGAGATCGCTCACGACCGAGACGGGAAAGTTGCCGGTCACCCTCGCC
Source organism: Actinomycetota bacterium (assembly GCA_030853345.1). GTDB lineage: Bacteria > Actinomycetota > Actinomycetes > Mycobacteriales > Jatrophihabitantaceae > QHCC01. Next base: position 359 of record JALYVG010000050.1, read on the forward strand.
CCTGCGGCGTACAGCGGAATCTGCGGCCCCGCGACGTTGGACACGAACAGGTTGAACGCGGGCCCGCTCAGGGTGGCCGCCCGCAGCACCGTCCGCGATGCCAGGCCGTGCATCGCCTGCGGGAGCACGGCGCTGAACTCGTGCAACAGCCGGGCGGGTGTGGCCCTGAAGCGCTCCTTCGCCGCGGCCAGCGATGTGTGCAGCACTTCCAGGCGGCGCGCCGGGTCTGCCTCGTCGGTCGGCAGCGCGGTGAGCATGAACGAGATCTGGTTGCCGCCCGATCCGAACTGTTGCGCAGTGCGCACCGAGACCGGGATTGCGGCCACCAACGGGCACTCGGGCAGAGCGTCGTGATCGACCAGCCAGCGGCGCAGCGCGGTGGTGCACAGCGCCATCACGACGTCGTTGACCGTGAAGCCCAGCGCGTTCTTCACCGCCTTGACTTCGTCCAATGGCAGGGCGGCAAAGGCAAGGCCCCGACGCGCAGTGACTGGCCCGTTGAACGGGGTCATCGGCGCGCGGGACGGCCTCTGTGGGAGTGCCGGTTGCGGCGAACGGCCGGCGAGCCGCCCCAACCCGGCGGCCATCGCGCCGACCTGCCGGGCGCCCGGCGCGTTCGCCGCACCGGGCAACTCCAAGGCATGCGGCAGCATGGTCGGCGCGGATCGCACCAACTGCAACGGCAGGGTCGCAGAGCGCCGCACCCCGCGCCGCAGCATCTCCGCCAGGCCGGGCGCACGTTCGGCGCTCAGCGCCACATCCGGCGCCGGAGATCCAGGCGGCTGCGGCTCCAGGTCGAGCACCATGGCGAGGACCTCGGCCGCGGAGACGCCGTCGATCATCGCGTGGTGCACCTTGGTGTACAACGCCTGCCGCCCACCGGCCAGCCCGTGCACCAGGTAGCACTCCCACAGCGGGCGCTCGCGGCTCAGCGGGGTCTGGGCCAATCGGCCGATCTGCTCGCCCAGCTGTACGTCGGTTCCGGGCGCGGGCAGGTGCACCTCGCGGATGTGGTGGCTCAGCTCGACGGTTCCGGTATCGACCCAGTACGGCAGGTCCAGGCCGAGGGGCACCGCGTGCAACCGCCACCGCAGCGGCGCGACGAGGTGCAACCGGCTGCCGATCAACGCCCGGAGGCCGTCGACCGTCAGCGGGCCACCGGGAGCGTGGGTCGGGTCGAGGATGGTGAGGCCGCCGACATGGGTCAGGGTCGTGGACGTCTCCGCGTTGAGGAACTGGGTGTCCAACGAACTCAGCTGACGGCGCGGGCGGCGCGGCGGCGCATCGATCTGCGCGAGCGACGGCACGACGTCCGGGTCGCTCGGCGTGCGCCGCTCGACGAAAGCGAGCAGGACGAGCAGCGCGGGCACCCGGGCCAACTCGCCGTCGGTGAACGGCGCCCACTCGCGCAGGGCCACGGCCTGCTCACCGCCGTGCAGCGTGATCGTCGCGCGGTGGCCGTGCGCGGTGAGCCGGATCGACCCGGGCTCAGCGCCATGCGTGCCGGCGGCGCGCGGCTGCACGGTGACCGAGTCCGCGCCCAGCACCTGGGCGAGCGCGTCAGCTGGTGTGCCGAGCCCGGACAGCACGCCGGCGGCGGTCCGCAGCACGGCGGTGGGTGTGTCGACCAGGTCGCCCACCGACGCCGGCGAGATGCCGACGCAGCGGGCACCGGGCACCTCGACCAGCCCGCTCAGCTCGCCGCGCTGCAGGGCCACCGGCGCGCGCAGCACCAGTTCGTCGACGACGTCGCCTGCCGGATCGCTGGGATCGCCAGCGACCGGCAGGACGCTGACACCGAGCAGATTGCAGCCGTGGTCGGACAGCCTGGTCGCCAGTGCCGCGAGTTGGCCTGGGTGATCGGCCAGCTGGACCCGGATGCGCCACGCCGTGCCGGTCTGCTGCAGCTGATCCCAATCCATGCCACGAGCCTGGCGGTCGGGCGTTGCCGGGTTGTCTGTTCCACGTTTCGTCCAGGTAAGCAGCGTGCGGCCCGTCCCGACCGTCGAGTGGTCACTTACGCGCCGATGGACACCTATAAGTGACCAGTCGGCGTCCAGGTGACCACTCGATGGCAGCCACCACAAGCGAATGCAGGCGTGACAGGCTGACCGGGTGAAGCTCAAGCTCGACCTGCACGACATCTACAACCGGGGCGAGGACATCGAGCGCGCCCTGCAGGCGATCATGGCCGAAGCCGTGGCCAAGAAAGCACCACTCGTGGAGATCATCCCGGGCAAGGGCTCCGGGCAGCTGAAGAAGCGGGTCCTGCGCTTCCTCGACCGCAAGGACGTCAAGGCGCTCTATCACCGCGTCGAGAAGGACTCGAACAATTTCGGCCGAGTGTTCGTCCACTTCCGCTGGAAGTGAGCTCCGCTGCCCATCCTGTTGCGGGATGCCTCCTGGCCAGTGCCATGCTCGCGGCATGGAACGCCTCATGAGCTTCTCCGCGGACGAGCTGGTGCGCGAGCGCGCGGACGCGGCCGACGAGGATGTCCATTTCCCGATGGCTCTGGTGCGGGCGGTCCTCGACGAGTACACCTCCCCCGGCGACACGGTGCTCGATCCGTTCGCGGGCTTTGGCACGACGCTGCTCGGCTGTGCGCAGATGGGTCGTGGCGCGGTCGGCATCGAGTTGCTCGCCGAGCGGGTCGCGCTGATCAGACAGCGGCTCGCCGGCAGCGCGGCGACGGTCATCGAAGGCGACGCTCGACGGCTGGACGGATTCGGCTTCGGCCCGTTCGATCTATGCCTGACCTCGCCGCCTTA
>JALYVG010000105.1 GCA_030853345.1 Actinomycetota bacterium
GCCGAATTCCGCACCATCAGCACCTCCGCCATTACGTCACGACGAATATAGCGCCGGAGTGCATGAGGTGTATCGGTTTGCGATCTTGGAAGATCGCTGCACCTGAGGGAGGAGAATCGCGGTGTCGCCCGGCGACGTCGGAACACACTGGTGCGGGTCGTTGAGCCCGATGAGGTGTATGGCGCGGGGTCTTCGGGTTGCCGCTTGATTGCTGCTGCGAGCGCGTGGGTCTGTGTCCTGGCAGAAGACCTTCCGGGCGACGCCGCCGGTCGACCGACCGGTGAGGGCTGGAAGGAGCTGGTCAGGATGGAAGTCATGTTCGAGCGGGTCGCCGGGCTGGATGTCGGCAAGGCGTCGGTGACGGTCTGCGTCAGAACCCCGAGCACCCGGGCGGGGCGGCGGCGTAGTGAGACGCGGACGTTCTCGACGATGACCAGATCGCTGGGCGTGATGCGGGACTGGTTGGTCGCCGAGGGGGTGACGGTCGCGGCCATCGAGTCGACCTCGACGTACTGGAAGCCGCCGTTCTCCTGCCTGGAAGAAGTCCTGGACGTGTGGCTGCTCAACGCCGCGCACATGAAGGCCGTCCCCGGCCGCAAGACCGACGTGCGCGACGCAGAGTGGATCGCGCAACTGCTCGAGCATGGCCTGTTGCGGCCCTCGTTCGTGCCGCCACCTGATATCCGCCGGTTGCGGATGCTGACCCGCTACCGCGATCAGCTGCTGGCCGACCGGACGCGGGAGATGATCCGGCTGGAACTGATGCTGGAGGACGCCAGCATCAAACTGTCGGCGGTGGTGTCGAGTCTGAAGACGGTCTCGTCGCGGGCGATGCTGGCGGCGATGATCGACGGCGAACGCGACCCGCGCGTGCTGGCCGAGATGGCCAAGGGCAAGCTGCGCGGCAAGATCCCGCAGCTGACCGAGGCGCTGACCGGCACCTTCGATGAACATCACGCACGGCTGGGCGGCTCGATCCTGCACCGCCTCGAGCTGGTCGAGCAGGCGCTGGTCGAGCTCGACATGGTGATCGAGCACGCGTGCCAGCCATGGATGCATCAGATCGAACTGCTGCAGACGATCCCCGGCGTCGGGGTGAAGGTCGCGCAGGTGTTCATCGCCGAGACCGGCGGTGACATGTCCAGGTTCCCGTCCGCGGCACGTTTGGCCGCCTGGGCCGGGCTGGCGCCGGCGATCTAAGCGATCTGCCGTTCGGCGCGAAGCTCGCCGCGACTGGCCGACCCAACTACTTTCGCGCGAGTCTGCCTACACGTCGGGCGATCTCCGGCGATGCTTCATCGTGTGTCGTCCATTCAAAGCGGTCCACTCTGGCCACACTTGACGACGGGCCGTGCATGAGCATCGGCAGTAGGGAGCGCACTCATGCTTCGCGAGGAAATATCTCGGCTGTTCACCGTCGGCGAGCGGCATCGTCGCCTCCTTGCCCGCCTAGTGCTCGCCCTGGTCATGACCAGCATCGTGTTCATCACCGCGACGTTGCTGATCTGGACATTCGAGACCGGGAAGAAGGGTGGCCAGATAAACGGTCTCGGGGACGCCGCGTTTTTCACCGGCGTCCAGCTGTTGACCGTCTCCTCATCCATCACCAACCCCGTAACGTCCGCCGGCAAGATCATCGACGTAGGGCTGGAAGCTTGGGCCATCTTCGTCGTAACCGCTGTCGCCGGCAGTTTCGCCACCTTCTTCAGCTCAGGAGACTCCACCTAGACAGGGAGCTCGCGTCGCAACGTCTACTGCAAGGTCCCGGCGACCACGCGAACGCAGCGCCTCAGCGGTCGAGCACGAATTGCAACCCCTGCGAGCGGTGCGGGGACGGGACACTATTCACCGCGAAGGGAAAAGGACGCTGCATTTCGCGCGAACGTCGGCCGGCTAGCGGTTCAGCGCCGCGGCGTGGGCGAATGAGACGGCCTCGCAATCGACTCGAACCAGAGCGGTCGCGATTCGGATCGGGAATGGCTGACGACACGAACTCTCGAGCGGCACCTGGGGACGGTGTGACTTCGTCGGATGGGTTTGGGCTTCGGATTTGGCGTCATTGCTGTTGATTCCTGCGAGGATGCGGGTGACATGGTTTGGAGGGCCTGATGGTAGGCGTGCGCAAGAACCAGGCGAGTTTGACGACGGCCGAGTGGGAAACGTTCATTGCCGCCGTGAATGGAATGCATGGTGCCGGTGTCGCGGCCCCGGCGTACCGGGAGTTCGTGGGTCTGCACGTGGCGGCGATGACGAGCATGCAGGGTATGAGCTGGCAGGTGCACACCATGCCGAACATGGGGATGATCGGGCGCAACTTCCTGGCCTGGCATCGGCAATTCCTGCTCCTGTTCGAGCGGCGCCTGCAACACAGCATCCCGTCGGCGAGCCTGCCGTACTGGGATTGGCTCACCGATCGTGACATTCCTGCTGCTCTGAGCGACCCGGCCTTGCTGGCGAGTTGGTCAGTGGCCCGCGACTGGAACCCCGACTTGATGCCGGATCAGGCAGAGGTCGACGCGGCGACCGGCAAGAAGAGCTACACCGCGTTCCAGCGCACCCTGGAAAGCGTGCACGGTGCGGTGCACAACGCGGTCGGCGGCACGATGGCCGGTCCCGACTCACCGGCCGATCCGCTGTTCTTCCTGCACCACGCCAATATCGACCGCATCTGGGCGCGCTGGTCGGGCGAACACCCGAAGGCGCAACCCCCACATCGCAGCACGACCTTGCAGCCGGCGCAGTGGCACGGCACCGCATTCTTCGGGATGAAGATCTCCACCCTGACCGACATCGGGGCCCTGGGTTACCAGTACGCCTGAGTCTCGATGGCGGCGGTCATGCACCAGCATGGCGTGCCCTGTTGGTCTGCCCCAACGCTTGACACAATGGCGAATCCGCCCAGTCAGCCGCAATCCGGCCCTCAACGCACCGTCGGGTCGTCTTTGTTCTCCTGCGAGTCGGGATCCCCGGTGGCGCGGCATGTAACGGCGTCGATGAGCCGATCGTTGCCGCGGCGCCGTCAATCGGACGGGACTGATTAGTCCATCTGCGCACGCAGATTTCTCCTGCGCACCGTTGCACTTGACGCACCCACCGACGATTCGGGTCTGCTGCACGGATAGGTGACATCTTGACCTGACCCACCGAAAACGTTCCAGTTGTGCTGGCTAAGTGGCTGCCTCATCGAGAGGCTGCACACCGTGCCCCGTGCCTATCCCGCCGAGTTCCGATCTCGGGCTGTCGCCCTGGTCCGGGCCGACAAAGAGCAGAAGCAGACCGCGACCGAGCTGGGCATCCATCCGGTGACCCTGTCGAATTGGGTCAAGCAGGACCGCATCGACCGCAGCGAGATTTCCGGCGTCAGCACGACCGAGTCCGCGGAGTTGCGGGCGGCGCGTCGCCGGATTCGCGAGCTCGAGACCGAGCTGCTGATCATCCGTCAGGCCGCGAAGTTCCTTGGGGAGGACCGACCCCGCCCAAAAGGCTCTTCCCGGTGATCGAGCGTCTCGCCGACGCCGGGATTCCTGTCGACCACGCATGCCGAGTACTCGGCGTCGCACGGCAGAACTACTACCTCGCCAAACGATCACCCACGACCGCGACACAGCTGCGGCGCCAGTGGCTGACCGGGCTGATCCGCGAAGTGCACGTCGCCTCGCGCGGCACCTACGGCTACCGCCGCGTCCACGCCGAGCTCACCCTCGGCATGGGCATCACCGTCTGCGAACGCACCGTGTCGGTGCTGATGACCCAGGCCGGGCTCTACGGGCTGCCCGGCCCCGTGCGGATCAAGCGGCTGCGCGGCGTGGTGAGCGCCGATGACCTGGTCAACCGCAAGTTCCACCGACTGCGCCCCAACGAGCTATGGGTCACCGACATCACGCAACACCGAACGCGGGAAGGGTGGCTGTACTGCGCGGCGGTCCTCGATGCGTTCAGCCGCCGCATCGTGGGCTGGTCGATCGACTCCAAACAGGACGCCACGCTCGTGGTCAACGCCCTGGACATGGCCATCCGGAACCGTCGACCCGAGCCCGGCGGCATCGTCCACGCTGATCACGGGACGCAGACCG
>JALYVG010000125.1 GCA_030853345.1 Actinomycetota bacterium
ACGATCGGCACGTCGTCACCGACCGAGCTCAGGTTCGCGACGACAGAGGAATCCTCGGAACGCAGCGCGGCCGCCACGTCGTCCAAGTCGCTGTCCTCGCGCTTGAGCCGGTCGGTCAGCTTGCGCAATTCACTGCGTGCCGCCGCCACGGGGTGGATGACCATGCCGGTAGCGGCCCGGACGTCGTCCAGGGCGACGACGTCGTCGGGGTCGCTGACCGCCACGACGAGTTCGTCGCCTTGGATGGCGATGCCCAGGACCCGGTGTCGCAGGACAAGGGAGAGCGGGATCTTCGCCACCGCGGCGGGATCGATCGGATAACCGACAAGATCGACGCTGCTGATCCCGTTGACGTCGGCCGAGGCTTCGGTGAGTTCGACCTCGCTCACGACGTGATCGTTGATCAGGATGTCGCGGATGGACCGGCCGGTGCTGTTTGCCTCCTCGGCCGCTTCTTCGACCGTCTGCGCGTCCGCGCCACGCTGCACGAGCGCGTCGAGGAGCGGACGATAGGCCCGGTACATGTCCTGCCTCTCTCCTACGGTGACGGTGAAACAGCCACCCACGACCGGCCGCTCACAGGCGAGCAGCCTCGTGGGAAGCTATGCACTCTCGGCTCTGCTGATGCCCACTGCACTCCCGGCGCTGCTGATGCCGGCGCCGGAGAGCATGTCGCCGCGCGAGCTCGACATGGCCAGCCGGCTGGAGATCGTGCCCCGGCTGGCGATCGCAGCGAAGTACGCCGTCTGGACCGCGGCCGACCGGGTCGACTGAGTGTCCTTGCCGACCGCGGACGGATTGAGCTGGGAATTCATGCCGTCGCGCAATTGCCGTACCGCCTCGGTACACAGCTGCGAGATCCGTGCCGGGCTGACTGCGAGCTCGGCCGCGATGTCACTCATCTGGCGCTGGTCGAAGAAGTACGCCACCACGATGAACCGCAGGCGGTCGGACAGCTCGGCGATGGCGTCGTGCAGGTAGCCGAGCGTCTCTCGCTGCAGGATGAGCGACTCGGGACCGCTGCACGTCTCGTACGGCAGGTGGCCGATGATGCCGGCGGCCAGCCCCTGCAGGCTCAGCACATTGGCGCGGGCCAGGTCCGACTGGAGTGAGTCCAACTCGCCGGTGCTCACGTGCATCGCCTCGGCGACCTCGTCCATACGTGGGATTCGGTCGAGGATGGAGGCGAGCCGACCGCGTACGCTCTCGACTTCGCGGGCTCGACCACGTACCGAGCGGGTCGCCCAGTCCATGCCACGCAGCTCGTCCAGGAGCGCGCCCCGGATCCGGGTGGCCGCAAAGTACTCGAAAGGCACGCCCCGGTCCGGGTCGTAGCTCTGCGCGCTGAGGACCAGCGCCATCCGGCCGGCGGACATGAGCTCGTCGCTTCGCACGTGGCCGGGAACCTTGGCCAGGCGTTCCCGGACCAGCCGGGCGACCAGCGCCAGATTGCTCTCGATCAAGCCACTCACCGAGCACTGAGGCGAAGTAGAGGTACGAGCGGCCTGCGACATCGGAGAGCCTCCGGAATGAGTCGTCCGCGGCGGTCCTGCCGACCGGCACCGAGCGAGATTTCTGTCCCCCGAACTGATGTCGCGGAGCGGCACCAGAAGCCCGCCATCGCTTGGGTCGAGTGTAAGGTACGCGTTAGGTTTATGACAACTGATCACCCTGAGGAGTTCTCAATCGTGACCCCTAGCGACGTCGAGTTGGAGCCGGTGATCCGGCACGTCGGTACTCGGTTGCGCTCGCATCGCTTGCTGTTGACGGGTTGGGGGCGCTGACGGCACGAGGCAGCCGTCCCCCGCCCGCATGAAGTGGGCGTCAACTCGACCTTCGCAGCGGTGCGACGGTCGTGGGCGGATACCGGGGTGCGTGCCGGCAGCAACCATCGACCCAGCGCATCCGGTGGGCATCCGGATGCCGCGCGGCGGCGGCCGCCGGATGTCCCGCAGCTCCGCCCCGACGGATGTGCCGCGGCGGCGGGGCCTGGCTTTCCGGTGATCATCTAGGACTTACGGTCGCAGGTCGCGCCCATCGCTAGATGATCATGCGCGAGGGGGCGGTCGTGCGGGGCTCAGTCGCCGCGGCGCACGACGAATGGCGCTGGCGGTCCGACCGATCCCGCGGTGTGTCGGCCGCGGCGGGCGGGGATCGGTACGCCCAGATCGGCGGCGCGCCGGCGCAGCCACGTCGCCACGTCGGCGGTCCAATTCTTGGCGCGGGTGGCCGACGGTGGATAGTGCATTACCGACAGCCCGCACCGCGTCAGCTCGTTGTGCCGGACCAGCGTGGCGCGCCAGTCGGCCTCGGTGAAATGGAACTCGCGGCTGTCGATCTCGAGCGCTGCCCGCAGTTCGCGCCACAGCAGGTCGACCACATAAATGACGCTGCCCCGTTCGTCGACTATCTCGACGTTCATTTCGAAGGGAGCGATGTCCGCTCGTCTCAGCGTATGCGCGGCTTCGGCCTCGGCGACTGAGCGCGCTCCGGCAGCCGTGTCCTGTAAGGCCCGACGCACGTAGTAGCTTCCGTTGCGCGGGCCGGCCCCCAACTCCGCCCCAAGGTCAGCGAAATCGCACGCCTCGCTTTGCACGGCGGACGTAACCAGGGCTCGCACCGCCCGCAGCGACTGATAGTCCAGAGCCGCATCAGTGACGGCGCGGGCGACCGAAACGATCGGTGTGAACGGGGACTCGGGATTATTTGCCGACGTCAGCGTTACCGCATAGGGCCGGTCGGTTTGTCGGATTCGAACCGAGCCGACAACTCGAGCGACCTCTCGGCGGCTGAGTACAAGGACCGGCGACCGCGGCGGGTCCACGTCGCCGAGTCCTCTGAGCCGCAGCGCGTCCCAGCCGCTGAGCGCGCTGGATGGGCCGCCGAGGGCAAGCCCGGCAGCTGCCCAATCAAGGCGCGTGGGGTGCTCCGGGCGGGTGAGCAGCACGCCGCGCGCGATGCGCTGCCAGTTGCCCCGCCTGATTTCGGTGCGCACCCTGGCAGGCGTGATGCCGAGCCGCCGCGCCATCGCCGGGATGATCACGCGCGGGAGCTCGAAGCCAGCGAACTGCTGCATCAGTCCAGCGTGAGCGAACGTCGACATTGGGACGTGCCCGATATGGCGTGCTGTGGACGGCGACGGCGGTTGTCCACAGGGCCCCGGCGCGGTTGATCATCTGGAAGTTGAGGTCGTATAACGCCCTAATTCCTAGATGATCACAGTTCAGGGGCGGGCAGCGTGGTCACAAGTCCTAGATGATCAACGAACTGCGGCCCCGGGTGCCCAACCGGGACGGTTCGTAGCCGACCGGTGCGTCTACACGCCAGGGCCTCATTGCTGGGGCCTCATTGCTCGGGCCTCATTGCTCGGGCCTCATTGCTGGCCTCATTGCTGGGGCCTCATTGCTGGCCTCATTGCTGGGGCGTTAGTGCTGGGACCTCAGTGCTGGGGCGGGTACTGCTGGGTCGGCGGGTAGCCCGGCTGGGGCTGCTGGTAGCCCGGCGGCGCACCGCCGTAGTTCAGTCGTCCGCGGCGCTCGCCGTCCTGTTCAATCAGCCGGTTCAAGGTCTGCTGCATCGAGTCCGACCGCGGGACGTTGTGCAGGTTCTGCTGGCCATGCTCACCGGCGGACTCGATCGTCAGCGTCCCCGCCTTGACGATGCGGTCCCACAGCGACTGGGAGAATCCCACGTCGTTGATCCGCTGCAGCGCGATATCGCGACCGACGTGCTTGAACACGCCCGTCCGGATCAGCACCCGGTGGGTGGTGAACACGTAATGCGTGGTGCGCCAGCGGATCCACGGCGCGAACGCCAGCCAGCACAGCAGGATGAAACCCACCACCACGATCAGGCCGATGACGACGGCGCGGCCGGTGCCCTGGTCAGGCGCGTACGCAATCCCGACGCCGGCCGCCGCACAGATCGCGATGAACCACAGTGTCGCCGGCACAAGCGTGATCCAGTGCGGGTGCAGGTGCGCGACGACTTGTTCGTCGTCGGCAAGGACCTTGTCGGGGTAAGCCACGGCAACCTCCGGGAGCTGGTTCGGCTCACGCTATCGGGTCTGGCGGCGAATTGCCGATCACCTCCTCACGCGGGACGGAGGTGGTGGACGTCCCCGGCCCCGATCACCAGGATCTCCGAGCCGTCGTCGACCCGCAGGCGGCCGGTCGAGTCGATGCCGACGGCCGTCCCCCGAACCAGTGACCCGTCGGTCCCGGTTACCGCGACGACCTGGCCCACGGTGGCGCAAGCGTCCCGGTAGGCGGCTGCAAGGCCGCACGCCTCGGCGTCCCCCTCGACGTCGGTCCACTGGGCATAACGAGCGTCGAGCCGGGCCAGGATCGCCGCGAGCAGCCCGCCCCGACGCAGCCCAACGGCACCGCACAATGCCAGCGATGTCGCCGACTCGACCGGCAGGTCGGGCCGCCCGGTGTGGACGTTCAGTCCGATCCCGATCACGACCGCCTCGCCGCTGGTCTGGGCCAGGATGCCCGCCACCTTGCCGAACCCTGCCGAGTCGCTACCGGCGCGGGCCAGCAGGTCGTTGGGCCACTTCAGTGCGACCCGCACGCCCCCGACCGCCGCGACGGCTTCGTACAGGGCAACTCCGGTGAGCAGTGGCAGCCAGCCCCACCTCAGCAGCGCTACCTGGGGACGCACCAGCACCGAGAACGTCAACCCCATACCCGGCGGTGCGACCCAGGACCGATCCAACCGACCCCGGCCGGACTCCTGGTGCTCGGCCACGAGCACCGAACGGTCCGGGGCGCAGGCATCGGCGAGCAGATCAGAGTTCGTCGAGGCGGTCCGGTCCACCACGGCCACCCGAGCCCAGCGCCCGTCCAGCGTCGCTGCGAGCTCTTCGGCATCGGGCAGAGGGTCATGCATGCCGCACACCGTAATGCGGGAACCCGACACATCGGCCACTCGCGGCGTCACTCTCGTGCGTCGCGGATAGGCTCACTGACCATGGCAGCAGAGCCGGTAGACCACGCAGCGGAGCCCGATCCGCACACGACGGCGGGCAAGCTGGCCGATCTCGACCGCCGTTACGACGAGGCGGTCCACGCCGGCTCGGCCCGGGCCGTCCACAAGCAGCACGCCAAGGGCAAGCAAACCGCCCGTGAGCGCATCGCGGCGCTGCTCGACGAGGGATCCTTCGTCGAACTGGACGAGTTCGCCCGGCACCGTTCGACGACGTTCCGGATGGACCGCAGCCGCCCCTTCGGTGACGGCGTGATCACCGGCTACGGCATGGTCGACGGCCGCCCCGTGTGCGTGTTCAGCCAGGACGTCACGGTCTTCGGCGGCAGCCTCGGCGAGGTCTACGGCGAGAAGATCGTGAAGGTACTCGACTTCGCGCTCAGGAACGGCTGCCCGGTCGTGGGCATCAACGAGGGCGGCGGTGCGCGGATCCAGGAGGGCGTGGCCAGCCTGGGCCTGTACGGCGAGATCTTCCGCCGCAACGTGCTCGCCTCGGGCGTCGTGCCGCAGATCTCGTTGATCATGGGCGCGGCGGCCGGCGGGCACGTCTACTCCCCCGCGCTCACCGACTTCGTCGTCATGGTCGACAAGACCTCGCAGATGTTCATCACCGGCCCGGACGTCGTGAAGACCGTGACCGGCGAAGAGGTGACGCTCGAAGACCTCGGCGGCGCCCGCACCCACAACACGGTCAGCGGCAACGCCCACTACCTCGGCACCGACGAGCACGACGCGATCAACTACGTCAAGGCGCTGTTGTCCTACCTGCCCAGTAACAACATGGACCCGCTGCCCGAATACGACACCGCAGCTTCGACCGATGTCGACGCCTCCGATGCTTTCCTTGACACGTTCATCCCCGACTCGGCCAACCAGCCCTACGACATGCACGAGATCATCGAGCACCTGCTCGACGACGGCGAGTTCCTCGAGGTGCATGCGCTGTTCGCGCAGAACATCGTGGTCGGCTTCGGCCGCATCGACGGGCAGCCGGTCGGTATGGTCGCCAACCAGCCGATGCACTTCGCGGGCTGCCTGGACATCGACGCGTCGGAGAAGGCTGCCCGCTTCGTGCGCACCTGCGACGCGTTCAACCTCCCGGTGATCACCCTGGTCGACGTGCCCGGTTTCCTGCCCGGCGTCGGCCAGGAGCACGCGGGCATCATCCGCCGCGGCGCCAAGCTGATCTACGCCTATGCCGAAGCCACCGTTCCGCTGATCACCATCGTCACCCGCAAGGCGTTCGGCGGTGCGTACGACGTCATGGGCTCCAAGCACCTGGGCGCCGACATCAACGTGGCGTGGCCGTCCGCACAAATCGCGGTGATGGGGGCGCAGGGTGCGGTGAACATCCTGCACCGCCAGGCCATCGCGAAGGCCGAGGACGCCGAGGCGCTCCGGGCGAAGCTGGTGACCGAGTACGAGGACACCCTCGTCAACCCCTACGTCGCCGCCGAACGCGGCTACATCGACTCAGTGATCCCGCCGTCACATACCCGGTCCTACGTGGTGAAGTCGCTGCGGATGCTGCGCAACAAGCGCGAGACGCTGCCGCCGAAGAAGCACGGCAACATCCCACTATGAGCGAACCATCCACGCTGCGGATCGTCCGGGGCACGCCGACGCCCGAGGAGCTGGCCGTGGTGACCGCCGTCGTGGCGGCCGCGTCGGGCAGCGGCGCCGACG